>JAOACP010000008.1 GCA_026417795.1 Thermanaerothrix sp. | reverse complement strand
AGGTGCAGGGGGGCATAGACGTAAAGAACATAATAGCCCAGGCGCTGCACATGGGGGACGAGATGCACAACCGCAACAAGGCTGGGACCAGCCTGTTCCTAAGGGCGGTCATGCCCTTCATGATCGAGGCGGCCCCCAACTGCCGGGACCTGGCGGAGGTGGTGAGGTTTATAGACAAGAACGACCACTTCTTCCTCAACATAGCCATGGCGGCGGCCAAGGCCAGCACCGAGGCGGCCCATGAGGTGGAGGGTTCGTCGCTGGTGACCGTGATGGCCCGGAACGGCACCGAGATGGGGATCCAGGTGTCGGGGCTTGGGAAGCGTTGGTTCACCTGCGAGGCGGCGCTGCCGGACGTGCTGCTGTTCCCCGGTTACACCAAGGACGACGTGAACCGGGACATCGGGGACAGCGCCATAATGGAGACCTTGGGGGTAGGCGGGTTCGCCCTGGCGGCGGCGCCGGCCATAGTGCAGTTCATCGGCGGAACGCCGGAGGACGCGGCGAAGTACACCTTGGAGATGTACGAGATAACCCTTGGGGAGAACAACGTCTACTCCATCCCGTCCCTCAACTTCCGGGGCACCCCCACGGGGATAGACATCCTCAAGGTGGCGGAGACGGGGATAACACCGGTCCTGGATACCGGAGCGGCCCACAAGGAGCCGGGCCGCGGCCAGGTGGGGGCCGGCATAGTCCGCATGCCCTCGGAGGCGTTCATAAAGGCGGCGGAGGCCTTCGTGGAGAAGTACGGGGAGTAAGCCCCCTTGATCGGCGTTGAGCTGGGATGATCAGCGATCGGGCGGTAAAGCCCTTAGGGCTTTTGCGTACAAATAAAAGTTAAGAGGAGGAATAGAACATGAGCGCCAACTGGGAACTTAAGAACTGGGGCAACATAAAGGTTTACGACCTCACGATCCCCATAAGCCATCTGACCCCCGCGTGGCCCACCTACGAGCCGCTGCAGATAAAGTTCTTCAAGCGCCTTGCCCCCAACGGGGCCAACGGGCAGCTTCTCACCCACTCCAACCACGTGGGCACCCACCTGGACGGTCCCCTTCACTTCTGCACCCACGGCTGCGACATAGCCAGCCTCGAGCTGAAGGATTACCTGGTGGGCCCCGGTGTGGTGGTGGACATAAGGGACATCGCGGAGGACTACGGCATCTACACCAGCAAGGACATCGAGGAGCGGGCGGAGGTTCACGACGGGGACATCCTCATCATCAACACCGGCTACCACCGCTACGGTTGGGACCAGCCCGAGGCGGACGAGGTGAGGTACATGGTGATGCACCCCGGCCCCACCTCCGAGTTCGCCCAGTGGTGCAAGAAGAGGAAGATAAAGTGGATAGGCGTGGACTGCGGTTCCGCCGACCACCCCATGAACACCAAGATCCGGGAGTGGATGCCCTATCACGCCAAGATGGCGGACAAGCACCTCAAGGAGAAGTACGGCAAGGGCTTGGACGACTTCTTCCCTCCCGAGGACTACCAGCTCATGCACATCGACCTGTTCCCCCACAACATAATCCACGCCGAGTGCCTTGGCGGTGACATCGACCTTCTCTCCGGCAAGCGGGTCACCATCGGCTGCTTCCCCTGGCGCTTTGAGGGCGGCGAGTCCTGCATAAGCCGCATCGTGGCTTTCGCCGAGGAATAAAGATCTTATGGGGCGTTCCTTTGTTTGGGGCGCCCCTTTTTTTGAAGATGGGGGTGTGACCTTATGCTGTCCTTTGAGCTAGAGCGGCCCGCCACCTTGGCGGAGGCCATGAAGCTTCTCCAGAAGGAGGGGGCTTGGGCCAAGAACGGCGGCACGGACCTTCTGGTTTGGATGAAGAAGCACGCCGTCCAGCCCAAGCTGGTGGTGGATCTGAGCCTCATAGACGAGCTTCACGGGATTCAATTTAACCCTGAAGAGGGGCTGTCGGTGGGGGCCTGTGTGACGCTGAACGAGCTGGCGTACTTTTCAAAGGCCAGGGAGCTTTACCCCGCCCTGGTGGACGCCGCCATGTCCCATTCGGACCACATCATAAGGAACAAGGCCACCTACGTGGGCAACATATGCTCCTCGGTTCCCTCCGGGGACATGATCCCCCCCACCTGCGTTTACGAGGGGGTCGTCCACGTGGCCTCCCATGAGGGGGTGAGGAAGGTTCCGATCCTTGAGTTCATAACCGGCCCCAGGCGCAACGTGCTTAAGCCCGGGGAGGTGGTGACCAGGATAACCCTTCCGGTTCCTGAGGGGCCCTCGGCGGGCTGTTACATCAAGCTTGGCCGCCGCAACGCCCTGGACCTTGCGCAGGTTGGGGTGGCGTGCCTTGTGACGGACGGCCCTTCCGGCAGGAAGTACCGGCTGTCCTACGGGGCGGTCTCGCCGGTTCCCGTGAGGGCGGTGAGGGCGGAGGCGCTGCTGGACGGGGCGTCCCAGGTGGATGCGCAGCTCATGGCCAGGGTGTGCGAGGAGGCCAAGGGGGCGGTGAACCCCATAACCGACGTGCGGGCCAGCAGGGAGTATCGCCTGTCCATGGTGGGGGAGCTCACCGCCACGGCGATAAGTAAGTGCCTTGAGAGTCTTTAGGGGGGCTGTTCCAGATGTCTAAGAAGACCATAAGCTTCACCTTGAACGGAAGGCCTGTGACCATGGAAGTGGAGCCCAGGACCACCCTTCTCAGGGCCCTCAGGGATTACGGGGTCACCAGCGTGAAGAGGGGCTGTGAGGAGGGTGAGTGCGGCACCTGCACGGTGATAATGGACGGCAAGCTTCAGAAGTCCTGCATGGTTTTGGCCCAGGAGGCGGAGGGCCGGGAGGTGATGACCGCCGAGGGGCTGGTGTCCAAGGACGGCAAGCTGCACCCGGTTCAGCAGGCCTTCATAGAGGAGGGGGCCATACAGTGCGGCTTCTGCACCCCTGGGATGGTCCTTGCGGTGTACGACCTTCTGAAGAGGAATCCGAACCCCACCGACCAGGAGATGAAGGTGGCCCTTTCGGGTAACCTTTGCCGCTGCACCGGCTACGAGGGCATATTCCGGGCGGTGCGCAAGGCGGCGAAGATGATGTCCTGCTGCGGAGCATGAGGGGAGGATCGCCATGAAGCAGACCGTTACCAACCACGGGGTTGGAACCTGGGTGACCAGGAAGTTCGACGAGGAGAAGGCGGCGGGTACCTTAAGGTTTGCGGACGACCTTCGGTTCGGTCCGGAGCTTTTGCACGCCCGGGCCGCCAGGTCCACCATAGCCCACGGTGAGATAGTCTCCATAGACGTCTCGGAGGCCATGAAGGTCCCCGGGGTGGTGAAGGTTATAACCGGCGACATGTTCGTCCACCACTTCGGGCTGTACCTTCAGGACCGCACGCCGCTGGCGGTGTGGAAGGTTCGCTACGTTGGCGAGCCCATAGCGCTGGTGGTGGCGGAGACCGAGGAGGCGGCGGAGGAGGGGATGCTGAAGGTCAAGGCCACGTACCGGGAGCTGCCGGCGGTGTTCGATCCCGTTAAGGCCGCCACGGACAACTCCGTGCTGGTGCATCCGGAGCTTGGAAGCTACGAGCACGTGCCGTACCTGACGCCTCAGCCGGGGACCAACATAGCCAACTGGTTCAGGATCCGCCGGGGCGACGTGGAGAAGGCCTTTGCGGAGTGCGAGTACATAATCGAGGAGGCGGTGACCTGTCCGCAGATAGCCCACGGGTTCCTTGAGCCCCACTGCTGCATCTGCCAGGAGGACCCCGCCACCGGGAACCTTACCATATGGAGCTCCGCCCAGTCCGCCTTTGCGGTGAGGGAGATAATAGCCAAGGGTCTTGGCTATCCGCTTCACAAGATAAGGGTCATAGCCCCCCCCATCGGAGGCGGGTTTGGAGGGAAGGCGGGGATGACCATAGAGGCCATGTGCCTGTCCGCCGCCATGGACCCGGACATAAAGGGCCGTCCGGTGAAGCTCCACATCCCCCGGGAGGAGGTGCTCATATCCTCTTGGGTGCGCCAGGGTTACGTGGCGAAGATAAAGCTTGGGATAGACAAGGAAGGCAAGATCCAGGCCATAAAGAACACCTTCTTCTTCGACACCGGGGTTTCGGCGGAGTACGGCGCCAACCCGGTGCGGAGCGCCGGTTACACCTCCACCGGTTGCTACTACGTGCCCAACGTGTGGACCGACAGCTACGCGGTGTACACGAACAAGCCCTTCGGCGGGGCCTACAGGGGATTCGGCCTTCCGGAGCTCATGGGAGCCATGGAGGTCATAATAGACATAGCCGCCAACAAGATAGGCATGGATCCCATTGAGTTCAGGCTCAAGAACATGCTGAAGCCCGGGCTTCCCACCTGCACCGGCATGCCCATGCACAACCACGCGCTGGACAAGATAGTGTCCAAGGTGGTGGAGAAGATAAAGCTCGGGGAGAAGGAGCCCCCGAAGCGTCCCGGCTGGAAGAGGGGCAAGGGTTTTGCGTTGGCCATAAAGGCCCCCGCCATGCCGGCGGACGCGTCCAGCAGCGCCATAGTGAAGGTGTTGGGTGACGGCACCGTTGAGGTGTTGGCGGCCACCATGGACATGGGGCAGGGGGCCTACACCGCCTATGCCCAGATGGTGTGTGAGGAGCTTGGGGTTCCCATTGAGAGCGTGAAGTGCTACTACCCGGACACCCAGAGCCACCCCTATGACTGGCAGACCGTGGCGAGCCGTTCCTGCTGGTCCATGGGCATGGCGGTGAAGAGGGCCGCGGCGGACGCCAGGGAGAAGGTGTTGGCCCTGTTCTCCCGTTACTGGCAGGTGGAACCCGAGGCCATAACCATAGAGCACGGGGTGGTGAAGTGCCGGAAGCTTGGCAAGGCGGAGAGGTTGGACGAGCGGATCCAGAACGGCTTCCACATGCCCGACGGGGAGCACGTGGGAGGTCCGGTGATAGGCACCGGCACGTTCGTGCCCCCCGACGTGGTGTACCCGGATCCGGAGACCGGCCAGTCGCCGAAGAGCGTGGTGCACTTCACCGTGGGTGCCGTGGGGATCGACATCGAGGTTGACCCCGCCACCGGCGAGGTGGTGGTGAACAACGTGGCGGCGGGCTACGACGTGGGCAAGGCCATAAGCCCGATCAACGTGAGGGGCCAGATAGAGGGCGGCACCATCCAGGGCATATCCGCGGGCCTTTTGGAGGGCATGTACTACGACGAGAACGGGAAGCTCCTCACTCCGGACTTCACGGACTACAAGATGAGCACCACCATGGACCTGCCGGACAACATGGACATCTTCTGGGAGGAGACGCCGGAGGAGCTTTCGCCCTACGGCAACCGGGGCATAGGGGAGCACTCGATGATATCTCCCGCGCCGGCCATAGACAACGCCCTTTACGACGCCCTTGGCATCAGAATACACTCTTATCCGTTCTCCAAGGAGCGGGTGTACAAGGCTGTTCAGATGGCCAAGGACGGGGAGACCGACCTTTGGGAGTACCCCTACGTGCAGGAGCAGAACTACCGGAAGGCCATAAAGGAGTGGCTTTAGAGCCTCTGCTGGCCTTATGGCGGTCCTTTGGGGGGCGGGGCGTCTCGCCCCCTTTTGGGGAGGTCTATTGTTCTGAAATTTTAGAAGTTTAGAAGGTGGTGATGGCGGGCTTTTTAGGTCGTGGTTTGCGCGTAGATGGTGGACGGCTTTGGAAGAGAACTGGAGAGGGGGTTTTATGATATGGCGAGGAAGCAGATAGTGTACGGTCTTCCCGACAAGCCGCCGCTACCCATAATGATCCTTGCGGGGGCCCAGCACGTGTTGACCCTTTTCGGCGCCACCACGTTGGTGCCCTTGATATTCGGTCCCGCCATGGGGATGGACACCCTTCAGATAGGGGCGTTCATCTCCTGCGTGTACTTCGGCATGGGGGTGGCCACGCTCATCCAGACCAACCCCAAGCTGGGTACCGGCCTTCCGATAGTCCAGGGGTCCAGCTTCAGCTTCATCCCCTCCATCATGACCATCATAGGGGCCTACAAGGCCATGGGGCCCAACGTGGTCATGCAGTACGTGGGGGGCGGTCTCATCGCTGGGGGGCTGTTGCTGTCCTTCATCGGCTACAGCCGCATAGTTGGCGTCATCAGGAAGGTCATAACCCCGGTGGTCATAGGGCCGGTCATCATGGCCATAGGCTTCTCCCTGGCGCCGGTGGCCATCCAGTTCAACGCCGCCAACTACTGGCCCATATCACTGCTGGTGGTGGCGCTCATAATGATCTTCAGCCTGGTGAGCAAGAACCGTTACGCCAACATATTCGCGGTCCTGGGTTCCATCGTGATAGCTTATCTCATCTGCCTTGCCGCTTCCCTCATGGGCATCTTCGCCCCGGGGCATCCCGCGTACATCGACCTTGGCAAGGTGGCCTCCGCCCCATGGTTCCGGTTCAACGTGGTCTTCCCCTGGGGGATGCCCAAGTTCAGCCTGTTGGCCTTCGGCGCCCTGCTGGCGGGGTTCTTCGCGGTCATGATCGAGTCCATCGGGGACTACCACTCCTGTTCCTACGTGTCCGGTTTGGACGACCCGACCCCTGACATGATAAGCCGCGGCATAGGGGCCGAGGGGCTTAACTGCGCCCTTTCGGGGGTTTTCGGTTCCGTGGGCACCACCTCCTACACGGAGAACATAGGGCTCATAGGGCTCACGGGAGTTGCCAGCCGTTACGTGGTCCGCACCGGTGCCGTAATCCTCATACTCCTCAGCTTCATCGGCAAGCTTGGAGGCCTTATAGCCACCATGCCATCGCCGGTGATAGGCGGCGCTTACATCTCCCTTTTCGGCGTGATAGGCGCATTGGGAATCCAGACCCTCATGAGGGCGGACATGGGAAGCCAGAGGAACGTGGTGGTGGTGGGCTTTGCGTTCCTTATGGCCTTGGGCCTGCCTGGGTGGGTGGAGAAGAACCAGATGCTGTTCATGAACCCCGCTTACGGTCAGTTCCTGTCCACCTTGGGGGGCATGGTTTGGGCCATCCTCAAGACCCCCATGGCGGTGGCGGGCATATGCGCCGCCACCTGCGACAGCCTCATCCCCGGCACCCCCGAGGAGAGGGGCATAGGGGTTGGGATGAAGTAGTCCCAGGGGAGCTTGCGTTTTTTAGCGGAACCGGTTGCGAAGGCGGCGGGGCTGTCCCCGCCGCCTTTGTTGTGCGCTCAGCGCGGCTTGGAAGGCCTGGGCCCTTCATCTTCCGCTTAGGCTAGGACGACGGGGCCTAGGTTCGGCCAAGGGCTATTTGGGGGGTACGGTCAGTTGGCGAAATTTGCTGGAATCGATACCCCCGAGGGACATTGACACGGGAGGCGCAAGGGTGTATAAGGTTGACGAAAAGAAAAAAACATCACGATAAAAAATTCCCATCTACGGGGTGGTCCCATGTCCTCGGACGAGATCATCGAGATTGCAAGGCCCATGGTGGACTTCCTGGCGGAGGTCTTAGGCGACCTGGCGGAGGTGGTCCTCCACGATCTGCGGGACCCGGAGCATTCGGTGGTGGCCATAAGGAACGGCCACATATCGGGCCGCCGGGAGGGGGATTCCCTCACCGACTACGCCCTGGAGGTCTTAAGGGAATCCAAGGGACGGCCCTACAAGGTCAACTACAAGGGGGTCCTGGAGGACGGCCGCCCCTTGAGGCTCTCTTCCCTCTTCATAAAGGACCCTTCCACCGGGGAGCCGGTGGCCATGCTGTCCGTCAACCTGGACATATCCCGGGTGCAGGACGCCTACAAGGTCTTGGGCTCCTTCCTCAACATATCCAAGAACGGCGAGGAGTCGGCGCCGCCTCATCCTATTCACTTTTCCATAGAAAACCTCATGCATCAGCAGATGGACCAGGTGTTGAGCTCAAGGGGCATCCCCCCCTCCAGGATGACCGCGGAGGAGAAGAAGTCCGTGGTGGAGGAGCTGGACAGGAAGGGGATATTCCTCCTCAAAGGGGCGGTGGCGGAGGCCGCAAGGCGCCTGGAGGTTTCGGAGCAGACCATATACAGGTATCTCAGGGGCAACTGACCCCTTGGAGGTGTTTATTTTGGAAGAGATTCGCTACGTGGTCAACGGTCCCGAGAGGGGCATGAGGGGGAGCGCTCCGGTGGACCGGTTCTCGCCGGAGGAGATGAACAAGGTGGTGGGGTTCCACTCCACCATGCCCGGTTACGAGCCCACCCCATTGGCTTCGCTGCCCAGCCTGGCCAAGAGGCTTGGCCTTGGGGCGGTTCACGTGAAGGACGAGTCCCACCGTTTCGGGCTTAAGGCCTTCAAGGTCCTGGGGGGCTGCTACGCCATCGCCATGCACCTTGCGAAGCTGCTCGGCAAGGACATCTCCGACCTTCCCTTTGAGGTCCTCACCAGCGACGAGGTCAAGTCCAAGCTTGGGGACATAACCTTTGCCACCACCACCGACGGCAACCACGGCCGGGGTGTGGCCTGGACCGCCAGGATGCTCCGCCAGAAGGCGGTGGTTTACATGCCCAAGGGTTCCGCCCAGTTCCGGCTGGAGAAGATACGGGGCGAGGGGGCCGAGGCGGAGATACTGGACATGAACTACGACGATGCGGTGCGCTACACGGACCAGCAGGCCCGCAAGCACGGCTGGGTGGTGGTGCAGGACACCGCCTGGGAGGGCTACACCGACATACCCCTTTGGATCATGCAGGGCTACGGTACCATGGTGGTGGAGGCTTTGGATCAGCTCAAGGCCAAGGGTGAGGATATGCCCACCCACGTGTTCATCCAGGCCGGCGTGGGGTCCCTGGCTGGGGCGGTTCAGGGGGTTCTGAGGGCCCGGTTCGGTCAGTCGGCTCCCAAGGTGGTGGTGGTGGAGGCCAGCGCCGCCGCCTGTTACTACGAGTCCGCCGTGGCGGGGGACGGCAAGCCCCGGGCGGTGGGCGGAGACCTATTCACCCTCATGGCGGGGCTTGCCTGCGGTGAGGTTAACATCATCGGCTACGAGATATTGAGGGACTACGCGGCGGCCTTCGTCTCGTGCCCCGATTACGTGGCCGCCAGGGGCATGAGGGTCCTTGGCAACCCCCTTGAGGGGGACCAGCGGGTGGTCTCCGGGGAGTCCGGGGCGGTTACCGCGGGGCTTCTTGCTTACCTCATGGGCAAGGAGGAGCTTAAGGGCCTTAAGGACGCCCTGGGGCTGGATTCCTCCTCCCGGGTGCTGCTCTTCAGCACCGAGGGGGACACGGACCCGGACCGTTACAGGTCCGTGGTTTGGGACGGGGAGTTCCCCACCTTCGGGCATCTTCCAAGGCCCTAAGCCTAATAAGGTCTGGCTGAGCAGGGGCCGGGGTTGGGCGAGGAAGGCCCCGGCCCTCTGCGGGGGCGCTTAGTTTGGCATAAAGCTGGGAGGGGAAGACATGCTTCTAGTGGGAAAGGGGCGTCTTGTTACCAGGGATCCTGAAAGGCCGTTCCTGTCAGACGGGGCGGTGTTGTGCGACCGGGGTACGATCGTGGAGATCGGCCCCACCGAGGAGTTGAAGTCCAAACATAAAGACGCGGAGTTCCTGGACGCCCGGGGGGGACTTGTGCATCCAGGGCTCATAAACGCCCACATGCACTATTACAGCGCTCTGGTGAGGGGTTTCGGCGGAAAGGGCGGCGAGCCCGCGTCGGACTTCGTGCAGGTGCTGGAGAGGCTCTGGTGGCGCCTTGACAAGGCGTTGGACCTTGAGGACGTGAAGATCTCCGCGGAGGTGTGCCTGCTTGAGGCCATAAGGTGCGGCTGCACCTGCATGCTGGACCATCACGCCAGCCCCAACGCCATAACCGGCAGCCTCTTCGCCATAGCGGAGGCGGTGGACCGCATGGGGCTGTCCGCCTGCCTTTGCTACGAGGTGTCCGACCGGGACGGGGAGGACAAGGCCCTTGAGGGGATAAGGGAGAACCGGCAGTTCATAGACCACGCCAACAAGGGGGACCGGCGAAGGATAGCCGGCACTTTCGGGCTCCACGCCTCCCTAACCCTTTCGGACAGGACATTGGACCTTTGCGCCTCCTCCGGTGACTACGCGGGCTTTCACGTCCACGTGGCGGAGGGGCAGACCGACGAGCCCGAGTGCAGGCGCCGACACGGCCTGAGCATCGTGGACCGGTTCCGCCGGTTCGGCCTTTTAGGCCCTAAGTCCATGGCCATCCACTGCATCCACGTGGACGAAGAGGAGATGGAGATACTCAAGGACACCAACACCGCGGTGGTGCACAACCCGGAGTCCAACATGGGCAACGCGGTGGGGGCCGCCAAGGTGCTGCGCATGGTGGAGAAGGGCATCCTCCTGGGTCTTGGCACCGACGGGTACGTGTGCGACATGCTTAGGTCCTACGCCATGGCCAACGCCCTGGTGAAGCACTCGGTGGGGCACCCCAACGTGGGCTGGGGGGAGGTTCCCTCCATGCTCTTCCAGAACAACTTCGAGATAGCCAACCGCTACTTCTCGGTGAGGCGGGGGGTCCTCAAGGAGGGATGGGCCGCGGACATTGTGGTCTTCGACTACGATCCTCCCACCCCGATTAGCCAACAGAACGTGAACGGGCATCTTCTGTTCGGCCCCTTGACGTCCCACGTGGTGCACACCGTGGCGGACGGCAAGGTGCTCTACAAGGACAGGAACTTCACCGCCCTGGACCCCAAGGAGATCATGGCCAAGGCCCGGGAGCGGGCGGTGAAGGTTTGGGAGCGGTTTTAGATTCGGTCTTCGTCATTCGCTTTTCTCACGCCCTTGGCATCCTAGGAGGTAAGCCATGAGAGACTACATGCGCCCTTTGACTTTTGAGGAGCATCTTAACTGGATACTGGAGGAGTACCGAACCAGGGGGTCCATATACGGGATACCCAAGGCCATGTTCTTCAGGCCCGACCCCGGTTCCCCCATGGTGAGCCGCCTGTTCGGCGATAAGCTTCACACCCCCATAGGTCCCGCCGCGGGGCCCCACACCCAGCTGGTCCAGAACATCGTATCCGCCTGGCTTTGCGGAGCCCGCTACATGGAGCTCAAGACGGTGCAGATAATGGACGAGCTGGTCATAGAGCGGCCCTGCATAGACATGGAGGACGAGGGGTACAACGTGGAGTGGTCCCAGGAGCTCAAGCTCGAGAGATCCGCGGCGGAGTACGCCAAGGCCTGGGTGCTGGTGCACCTTATGCCCCGGCTGCTGGGCTGGGACGATGTAAACGACGGCACCATCTTCAACATGAGCGTGGGGTACAACATGGAGGGCATCCTGCGGCCCAGGATGCAGCAGTTCATGGCCTCCATGGAGGACGCGTCGGAGGAGATCTCCCGGTGCCTTAAGGTGCTCAAGGAGTACCTGCCGGATATGGATGATCTCCAGGTGCCCTCTAAGATATCCGCGGGCTGCACCCTTTCAACCATGCACGGCTGTCCCCCCGACGAGATAGAGAAGATAGCCTCGTACCTCATAAACCGTGGGCTCCACGTGTTCGTGAAGCTCAACCCCACCCTTCTTGGGGCCGAGACGGTGCGTTCCATACTGAACGACTCCCTGGGCTTTAAGAAGCTGCACATCCCCGACTCCGCCTTCGAGCACGACCTCAAGTACCCCCAGGCGGTGGAGATCCTCCGGAACCTGTCGGATCTTGCCCGCCGGAAGGGTGTAACCTTCGGGGTTAAGCTCACCAACACCCTGGCCATGGAGAACTGGAAGGGCCGGATGCCCGGCGGGGAGATGTACATGTCCGGCCGCCCCCTCTTCCCCTTGGCGGTGAACCTTTTCAACAAGATAAGGAAGGACTTCCCGGACCTTCCGGTGTCCTTCTCCGCTGGCGCCGACCAGGAGAACGTGGACCGGCTCTTCGCCTGCGGCGTTAAGACCGTCACCATAGCCTCGGAGATACTTAAGCCTGGCGGCTACGGCCGTCTTGCCTCCTGCGTGAGGAGCCTTGAGCGGGCCTTGAAGGAGAAGGGCTGTTCCTCCCTGGACGAGCTGGCCAAGGACGCCCCCATGGCCCTGGAGGATCTGGCCCGGGAGAGCATCAGAAGCCCCAAGTACCGTTACGTGGAGGCGGTTCCGCCCAAGTCCCCGTCCCCCCTTGCCATGTTCGACTGCGTGGAGGCCCCCTGCTCCGCCGCCTGCCCTGTAAACCAGGAGGTCCCCCTGTACGCCCGGCGCATAGCCAAGGGTGACTTCGACGGCGCCCTTGAGGCGGTGCTCCGCAGGAACCCCATGCCCGGCGTTACCGGCCACGTGTGCCCCCACGGATGCCAGGACCGCTGCACCAGGAACCAGATCGACGAGCCCGTGGCCATAAGGGCCCTCAAGAGGGCGGCGGAGAGGTACGGCAACGCCTCGCTGAAGGCCCCTGAGCCCAACGGCCTTAAGGTGGCGGTGGTCGGCGCCGGGCCCTCCGGCGTGGCCGCCGCGGCGGAGCTCGCCATGATGGGCTTCAAGGTGACGGTCTTTGAGGCCTCCGACAGGCCCGGCGGGATGATGGGGCTGGCCCCCAGCTTCCGATTGCCCCAGGACGCCCTCATGAAGGACGTGGAGAGGGTTAAGGCCCTTGGGGTTGAGTTCCGGTTCAACAGCCCAGTGGAGGGTTCCCCCGAGTCGCTCCTTGGGGAGTACCAGGGGGTCTACGTGGCCACCGGGTTCCCGGTGGACAGCCCCTTGGGCATCCCGGGAGAGGATGGGAAAGGGGTTTTCGGGGCCCTCAAGTTCCTTGACCTAGTCTCAAGAGGCGATAGGCCCGCGATTGGGGAGAGGGTTTTGGTGATAGGGGGCGGCAACACCGCCATGGACGCCGCCAGGACCGCCATGAGGCTTGGGGCTTCCGTCAAGGTGGTGTACCGCAGGACCAGGGACCAGATGCCCGCCGAGGCGGAGGAGATAGAGGCCTTCCTGGAGGAGGGAGGCTCCATCCTGGAGCTTGCCTCTCCGGAGGAGATACTTTTGGAGGGCGGCGCGGTGAAGGGGCTTCTGTGCCGCAAGAACCGCCTGGGTGAGATTGGCCCCGACGGAAGGCCCAGGCCCGTGGCCACCGACGAGACCTTCCGGCTGGACTGCGATTCGGTCATAGCCGCCATAGGCCAGTCCCAGGGTAACGTGGTCTTTGATGGCAGTTCCGTGGAGCTGTCGGACGGGAAGGCCAAGGTGCATCCCAGCCACCTCACCTCCGTGCCGGGGGTGTACGCCGGCGGCGATCTTGTAAGAGGTCCTAAGACGGTCATAGCCGCCTGCGCGGACGGCAGGTCCGCCGCCCGGTCCATGGCGCTGGCCCTGGGGGTTGCGGTGAGGTGCGAGGCGCCGCAGGAGCTCCTTACGGAGGACGAGATAGAGGAGATAAAGCTCCGCAGGACCGTTAAGGTGCGCTCCCGCCGGGAGGCGAGGCGGGAGGGGAGGGACTTCGACCTCTTTGAGCTTCCGTTGAGCCGGGAGGACGCCATGGAGGAGGCCAGGCGCTGCCTGTCTTGCGACGTGGTGTGCGACAAGTGCGTGGACGTGTGCCCCAACAGGGCCAACGTGTCGGTGCGGGTGGTGCCCTCTGAGGCCTTGGTGCCGGCGTTCCGCTGTCTTGGGGACAGGGTGCAGGAGGCGCCCGCCCGGTACGTGGAGATACGTCAGGACCGGCAGATAGTGCACGTGGAGGACCTTTGCAACCGGTGCGGCAACTGCGAGACCTTCTGCGTCCACGAGGGCGGGAGGCCCTACGAGACGAAGCCCAGGCTGTTCCTGAGCCAGGATGGCATGGTTAAGGAGGAGGACAACGCCCTGGCCGCCGCGGAGGGGATCATATGCTGGAAGGAGGGGGGCATCAGGTGCTCCCTTGAGAGGACCTTCTCTGGATGGGCCTATGAGGACCCATTCATCCGGGTGGAGCTTACCCAGGCGTTTAGGCCCGTCAAGGCGGCCCTCAAGGCCTTCTTTGAGGGGGAGAGGTCCTTGGAGAGCGTCTTCAGGATGAAGGTGCTCCTGGAGGGCATGGAGGAAAGCGGTTCACATCTTTTGGTAAACGGTGACGGCGCCCTTTAGGGGCTGCACTGGAGAGGAAAGGAGACGTTGATGAAGATGGAGATGGATTTTGCGAAGATCCGGGAGCTGGCGAAGAAGTACGAGCCCGACATATCCAGGTTCCTCAGGGATATGATCGCCATCCCCAGCGAGAGCTGCCAGGAGGAGAAGCTGGTCCAGCGGATCAAGCAGGAGATGGAGAAGGTGGGCTTCGACGAGGTGGTCATAGACCCCATGGGCAACATCCTGGGCTACATGGGCAACGGGGACCGGCTCATCGCCTTTGACGCCCACATAGACACCGTGGGTGTTGGGAACCGGGACAACTGGACCTTCGACCCCTACGAGGGCTACGAGGACGACGAGAAGATAGGAGGCCGCGGGGCCAGCGACCAGGAGGGCGGGATGGCCTCCATGGTTTACGCGGCGAAGATAATGAAGGACCTGGGTCTTTTGGAGGGCCTTCGGGTGGTGATGGTGGGCACCGTTCAGGAGGAGGACTGCGACGGGCTCTGCTGGCAGTACATAGTCAAGGAGGACAAGGTGCGGCCTGAGTTCGTGGTGAGCACCGAGCCCACCGACGGCAGGATCCACAGGGGCCAGCGGGGACGAATGGAGATAAAGGTGAAGACCACCGGCGTAAGCTGCCACGGCTCCGCTCCGGAGCGGGGGGACAACGCCATATACAAGATGGCCCCCATACTCCAGGAGCTGAGGGCCCTTCACGAGAACCTGAAGGACGACCCGTTCCTTGGCAAGGGTTCCCTGGCGGTGTCGGAGATATTCTTCACCAGCCCCTCCCGGTGCGCCGTGGCGGACAGCTGCTGGATATCCATAGACCGGCGGCTCACCGCCGGGGAGACCAAGGAGCTGGCGCTGCAGCAGATAAGGAACCTTCCTGCGGTGAAGGCCGCCAACGCGGAGGTGTCCTTGTACACTTACGAGCGCCCCGCCTACACCGGCCTTGTGTATCCCACCGAGTGCTACTTTCCGTCGTGGGTCCTTGAGGAGGACCACCCGGTGACCAAGAGCATGGTGGACGCCTTCCGGAGCGTGCTCAACAGGGAGCCCGTGGTGGACAAGTGGACCTTCTCCACCAACGGAGTTGCCATCATGGGGCTTTTAGGGATTCCCTGCATAGGCTTTGGACCTGGGCACGAGAACCAGGCCCACGCCCCCAACGAGGTAACCTGGAAGTCCGAGCTGGTGGAGTGCGCGGCGGTTTACGCGGCCCTTCCCAGGATATACGCGGATCGCTATGGCCGTTAGGCCCTAGGGATACAAGGAAAAGACGTTTAAGGAGGAGGAGTTTTTATGCAGAGCTTTTTCAGGAACCGCCACTTCATCAACCTGGAGGACTTCACCAAAGAAGAAGTGGAGACCATGTTGGAGGTCTCCTTCGACCTGAAGAAGAAGTTCGCCATGGGTGAGCCCACCCCTTACCTTGTGAACAAGACCATGTTCCTCATCTTCTTCGAGCAGTCCACCAGGACCCGGAACTCCATGGAGGCGGGGCTTGCCCAGCTGGGAGGACACGCGGGCTACCTTGACTCCAGCACCATGCAGGTCTCCCACGGCGAGAGCGCCAAGGACACCGCCATCATCCTCTCCAGCTTCGGGCACGCCATCGCCTGCCGTTACTGCAACTGGGGCTACGGCAACAAGTACCTCACCGAGATGGCCAAGTGGGCCAAGGTTCCCGTGATGAACCTGCAGTGCGACCTGTACCACCCCTTCCAGGCCCTGGCGGACCTTATGACCATGAAGGAGAAGTTCGGCAAGCTTGAGCGGCTCAAGGTCTCCATCATCTGGGCCTACGCGGAGAGCCACAAGAAGCCCATCTCCGTGCCGGTCTCCCAGGTGCTGCTGTTCCCCCGGTACGGCATGGACGTGGTGCTGGCCCATCCCAAGGGCTGGGAGCTCCCCGACTGGGTCATCGCCCAGGCTAAGGCCAACGCGGAGAAGTACGGCGGCACCGTGACCGTCACCGACGACGAGGAGTACGCCTACAGGAACGCCCACATAGTGATCCCCAAGAACTGGGGCAACTGGGTCACCGACCAGACGGGCCTTACCGCCGCGGGAGCCGTGAAGGTGGTGGACGAGAAGCTCATGGCCCACAGGTCCTGGAAGTGCACCGAGGAGAAGATGGCCCTGGCGGACAAGGACGTGGTTTACATGCACGCCCTGCCGGCGGACCGGAACAACGAGGTGGAGGACGCGGTGATCGACGGGCCGCACTCCATAGTGTACGACGAGGCGGAGAACCGCCTGCACACCGCCAAGGCGGTTATGACCCTTCTCATGGGAGGAAGGTAAGGCGTTTGGGGACAGGGGTTCATCCCTCTGTCCCCTTTTTCGAGGCTTCGTTGCCCTGTGGGTGCGCTGGCCCTCTAAAAATGGGCCGGCGGCCCTTGTAAGGGGGCAGCGCCCCCTGCGGAGAAAAGGATGGTGTGTCATGTCTGATCACGAAGAGAGCGCTGTGTTGGATCGGGAGTTGATATACCAGCTTCACGGCCGGCCGTCCCTTGGCGTCGCCCTTCCCTTGGGGCTGCAGCACGTGTTGGCCATGTTCACCGGAAACCTGGCCCCCATATTCGTGGTGGCGGGGGTCATAGCCTTGCCGAAGCCGGACATGATCGTAATGATCCAAGGGGCCATGATCATCTCCGGCATAACAACCCTGATACAGCTGTACCCCATAGGCAAGCGCAACTGGGTCCTTCCTCGAATAGGAGGGGAGCTTCCAATAGTGATGGGCACCTCCTTCGCCTTCGTGCCCACCTCTCTAACCGTGGGCCAGATGTACGGGATCTCAGGCATACTGGGAGGAGCCCTGCTTGGGAGCCTTGTGGAGTTCGTGATGGGCATCTTCATAAAACCTCTGAAGCGTTTCTTCCCGCCCCTGGTGGTGGGGAGCGTGCTCATCGCCATGGGCACCAAGCTGCTTGGCGTGGGGGTTAACTACTTCGCCGGAGGCATAGGGTCAAAGGATTACGGCTCCCCCAAGAACCTTCTGCTTGGGACCTTGGTGCTTGCCACGGTGCTGCTGCTTCAGCGGTTTGGTAAGGGTATGGCCAAGGTGTCTAGCCTTCTTATAGCCATAGTGATAGGTTACGTGGCCGCTGTCTTCATGGGCATGGTTGACTTCTCACCGGTGGCCAACGCGGGGTGGATCAGCATCCCCAAGCCCTTCCACTTCGGCATGACCTTCCACCTTGACGCGGTGCTGGCCTTTGCGGCGGTCTACATAGTCTCGGGCCTTGAGACCATAGGGAACACCTCGGGCATAACCATAGCGGCCTTCAACCGGGAGGCCACCACGGAGGAGACCTCCGGGGCCATAATGGGTGACAGCTTCGGCTCCGCCATAGCGGCGGTGTTCAACACCCTTCCCAACACCGCCTTCGGACAGAACGCTGGACTGGTGGCCATGACCAAGGTGGTTAACAAGTGGTGCATCGCCACCGGCGCCATGGTGCTGATCCTGGCGGGGCTCTTCCCCAAGGTGGGGGCCGTCATATCGGTCATGCCCAACTCGGTGCTGGGCGGCGCGGTGGTCACCGTGTTCGCCATGATAATGCTTAACGGCATCAAGATGCTCGCCAAGTCGGGCTTCAGCGACAGGAACATGCTGGTACTTGGCATAACCTTCGGCATCGGCATGGGCTTCAGCTCCGTGCCGGCGCTTCTGGAGCACCTGCCCAAACTCCTGCAGTTCCTGTTCAGGGACACGGTGTCGTCGGTGTGCATAATCTCCATACTGGCCAACATCATCTTCCCGGACTCCGATGAGGGGGAGAAGAAGTTCGTCATAGAGGTTGAGGAGTAGGAAGGGGGCCCTGGGGCCCCTTTTATATTAAAAAGACATGTGGAGGATGATATCCATGAAGTTCAGGACTCCTGAGACCATCAAGGCGGAAGAGCTTCACAAGATGCTGGACGTGATAGAGCATAGGATACTTCCTTTGACCGACGAGTTCGTCCGCAAGGGGCACAACCTATTCGGAGGGGCGGTGCTGGACCCGGTGAGCTTGGAGCCCGTGGTGGTGGGCAGCAACCGCCGGTCCGACAACCCGGTTTTCCACGGTGAAGTGGAGACCCTTCTTAGGTTTTACGAGCTGAAGGACCGTCCAAAGGCGGAGGACGCGGTTTTCCTGGCCACTCACGAACCCTGCTGCATGTGCTTCTCCGCCCTGGCCTGGTGTGGTTTCAAGGAGGCCTGGTACCTGTTCGACTACACCGAGACCGACAAGGACTTCAACATGCCAGACGACCTCATCATGCTGAAGGAGCTCTTTGGGAGCCAGGACATAAGGCGCAGGAACGCATATCTTAATCTTTACAGCATTAAAGAGGCGGCCAGGCAGTCGGAGGACGCGGAGCGCCTCATGGCTCGCATAGAGTCCCTAAAGGAGAAGTACAAGGCCCTTCCGGTGGTGTTGTAGCCATGACCAAGAGGGGTCTTCTCCCGTTCGCCCTGGGCGATGAGCCTTGCGACCTGGTGATCCGGGGCGCCAAGGTGGCCAACCTGTTCTCCATGGAGCTGGAGGATGCGGAGGTGGCGGTGAAGGACGGGGTGATAGTGGGGGTTGGCTTCGGCTACCAGGGTCATAAGACCTTGGACGCCCATGGCATGACCCTGATCCCCGGCATGATGGACGGACACGTGCACATAGAGAGCTCCTGGATGGTGCCCTCCCGTTTCGCCGAGGCGGTGGTCCCCCGGGGTACTTCGGCGGTCTTCGCGGATCCCCACGAGATAGCCAACGTGTTGGGTCCTGAGGGCGTGATGGGCATGTTCGAGTCCTCGAGAAATCTGCCTTTGGACGTGTACCTTGGGTGTCCCTCCTGCGTGCCCGCCTCGGAGTTCGAGACCTGCAAGGCTCCCATGGGATCAAAGGAGCTCAGGGCCCTTAGGGATGGGGGGTACTGCCAGCACCTGGGGGAGATGATGAACTATCCTGGGGTGCTCTCCGGGGACCGGGAGGTCTGGGAGAAGATCCAGGTCTTCGAGGGCATGCCCTTGACCGCCCACGCACCGGGGCTTACCGGCAAGGAGCTTTGCGCTTACGTCTTAAGCGGCTGCGACGGGGACCACGAGGCCACCCGGCTGGAGGAGGCCCTTGAGAAGCTGCGCCGAGGCTACTGGGTGATGATGCGGGAGGGGTCTGCTGCGCCGGACCTTGAGGCGTTGGCGCCGCTGGTGAGGGACGTCCCCGCCAGGTGCTGCCGCTGCATGGCGGTCAGCGACGACCTGGACGCCAGGACCCTCATGGAGAGGGGACACATGGACCACAAGGTGCGAAAGCTCTGCGCCCTTGGGGTCGACCCCCTTGTGGCCGTGAGGATGGTCACGTTGTCGGTGGCGGAGTACTTCGGCCTTAAGGGCCGGGGGGCCATAGCGCCGGGGTTTGCGGCGGACATGGCGCTGGTGGACTCCATAGGGTCCATGAAGGTTCATCTGGTCCTGAAGGACGGCCGCGTGGTGGCTGAGGACGGAAAGCTCACAACACCCCCTTCATCCGTCCTGAGCCCCTTGCTGCTGTCCCGGGGGCCTGAGCTTGGCGAGGTTGACGTAGAGGACCTGGCGGTTCCAGCAAGGGAGGGGGCCATGCTGCGGGTCATCCTCTTCACCCCCGGATCCTTGCTTACCGGTTCCGCTGCGGTGTCGCCTTTTGTGGAGGGTGGTTTCGTGGTGCCCTCCCGGGAGGGTGACATTGCCAAGCTGGTGTGCCGGGAACACCACAGGGGGACCGGCAGGATTGGGGTGGGGTTTGTCAAGGGTCTTGGCCTTAGGTCCGGTGCATTCGGTTCCACCGTGTCCCACGACGCCCACAACGCCATGGTGGCGGGCATGGACGACCGGTCCATAAAGACCGTGTTGGATCGGCTGAACCGCCTTGGCGGCGGCGTGGTGGTGGCGGAGGGTGATAAGATCTTGGCGGAGCTGCCCCTTCCGGTGGGAGGTCTTATGTGTGACATGTCCACATCGGATTTGGTGGCTCTCCAGGAGCGGGTGGACCGGGCTATAGGGGATCTAGGAGTTTCAGGACCCCACCCTTGCATGGCCCTCTCGTTCCTGTCCCTGTCGGTGATCCCGCAGCTCAAGCTCACCGACCGGGGGTACGTCAACCTTGAGGAAGGAGGGGTGGTGCCTTTATGGGTTTAGATAACAATTATTATGTTAACCACTGACCCTGAAATTTGTAGTAGAATAGTTGAGGTTTCTAGTTACCGGCATCACTAGACTTAGGGGGTGTCTTGATGGAGTGGCTGGAGAGGACTTTCAAGCTGAGCGAACGAGGTACCGACGTAAGGACCGAGTTTTTGGCGGGGCTTACCACCTTCATGACCATGGGGTACATCATCTTCGTCAACCCCGGCATCCTTTCGAAGACCGGCATGCCCTTCGGGCCCCTGATGGTGGCCACCTGTCTTTCCGCTGCCCTTGCCACCATATGCATGGCCTTCATGGCCAACTACCCGTTCGCCCTGGCCCCCGGCATGGGGCTTAACGCCTTTTTCACATTCTCCGTGGTCCTGGGCATGGGCATCAGCTGGAAGGTTGCCCTGGCGGCGGTCTTCGTGGAGGGCATCATATTCATCCTGTTGACGCTTACCAGGATCCGGGAGGCGGTGGTTAACACCATACCGGTGTCCCTGAAGCTTGGAATATCGGCGGGCATCGGGCTTTTCATCGCCTTCATAGGGCTTCAGGGGGCTGGGATAATAGTCAAGAACGACGCGGTGTTGGTCCAGATGACCAACTTCAAGGGCAACTTGCCCGCCATCCTGGCCCTTTTGGGTTTGGTCCTCATGGTGGTGCTGGAGCACTTCCACGTGAAGGGCAGCGTTCTTTGGGGGATAATAGCGGTCACCATCGTCTCCATCCCCTTGGGCATAAGCAAGCTGCCGGACGGCATAGTCTCCATGCCCCCCTCCCTTTCCCCCATCTTCATGCAGATGGACTTCTCCCAGATAGCCCAGTCCAGCTTCTGGATCATCATGTTCACCTTCTTCTTCGTGGACTTCTTCGACACCGTGGGCACCCTGGTGGGTGTGGCAAGCCGCGGGGGACTCCTGGACTCCGAGGGACGCTTGCCCAAGGCCCGGGAGGCGCTTCTGGCGGACGCCATAGGGACCACCGCGGGGGCCGTGATGGGCACCAGCACCGTCACCACCTTCGTCGAGAGCGCCAGCGGCGTGGAGCAGGGAGGCCGCACGGGCCTTACCGCTTTGGTGGTGGCGGTGCTGTTCCTGCTGTCCACCTTCTTCAGCCCACTGGTGTCCATAGTCCCCGCCTGCGCCACCTCTCCTGCCCTCATCCTGGTGGGCATATACATGATGATGGGCCTTAAGGAGCTCAAGATGGACGACTGGACCGAGACCGCCCCCGCCATGCTGGCGTTCTTCATGATGCCCTTCTCCTACAGTATAGCGGTGGGAATCGAGGCGGGCATAGTGTCCTTCGTGGTGCTCAAGCTCGTCACCGGCAAGGCCCGGGAGCTCAACGTGGTCATGATCTGCTTGGCCGCTTTGTTCATCTTGGCCCGGGTGGTGGGCATTCACTAGGGTTTAAAGCCACAGCTTCGTAGGCGGGGCCGAAAGGCCCCGCCTTGGGAGGGAAGATTTTACATGGGAATAGTCCTAAAAGACGGTTTGGTGGCGTCCCCCGGCGGGGCGGTGAGGATGGACCTTCGAATCGAGGGGGAACAGGTTCACTCCCTGGGGTATGACCTCATAAGGGATGGGGATGAGGTGGTGGACTGCGTGGGCATGCTCCTCCTGCCCGGTGGGGTGGATCCCCACACCCACTTCGACCTTCCTGCCGGGGATTTCAGGACCGCCGATGACTTTGAGTCCGGCACCATGGCCGCCCTGGCGGGGGGCACCACCACCATCATCGACTACGCCACCCAGTTCAGGGGGGAGAGCCTCCGGCAGGGCATCGAGGAATGGCGCCGGCTTTCCCGTGGAAAGTGCTGCTGCGACTACGCCTTCCACCTGGCGGTTACGGACTGGAACGAAGAGGTGGAGCGGGAGCTGCCCCAGGTGGTCAAGGGTGGCATAACCTCCTTCAAGATGTACATGGCCTACAAGGGGCTCCTCCAGCTGGACGACGGGTCGATCATGCGGATGATGGAGCTCTTGAGGGACCTTGGAGGGGTCCTGTGCCTTCACTGCGAGAACGGGGACCTGGTGGCGTCCTTGAGCGAGAGGCTGGCCAAGGAGGGCAGGCTGTCTCCACGCTACCACCCCATAAGCCGCCCCTCCTTCGTGGAGTCCGAGGCGGTGTTCCGGGCTCTTACCATGGCGGAGGCGGTGGGAGCTCCACTTTACGTGGTGCACGTGAGCTCCGCCAAGTCCATGGAGCACATAAGGGCCTTTAAGGACAGGGGGAATGAGGTATGGGCGGAGACCTGCGTCCAGTACCTAACGTTGGACGAAGGGCGGTACCTGTTGCCCGACGGCGACGCCTCCGCATACGTGTGCTCCCCTCCCTTAAGGTCCTCCGAGGACGTGGAGGCCCTTTGGAGGGACCTTAAGGGCGGATACGTGGACGTGGTGGCCACGGACCACTGTTCCTTCAACCTGATAGGCCACAAGGACAGGGGTCTTAAGGACTTCAGGCGCATTCCCAACGGCCTTCCGGGAGTTGAGCACAGGCTGTCCCTCCTCTACTCCGAGGGGGTTCACGGGGGTCGCATATCGTTGGGAACCTTCGTCAACGCGGTGTCCACGGCCCCTGCCAGGATATTCGGCCTCTATCCCCGCAAGGGGATACTGCTGCCCGGCAGCGACGCGGACGTTGTGGTGTTCGACCCCAAGGGCAGATGGACCGTAAGGGCCTCTCAGCAGGTCCAGCGGGTGGACTACACCCCCTACGAGGGGTGGGAGGTTATGGGACGGGTGGTATCCGTATACCTTAGGGGGTCCAGGGTGTATCACCGGGGTGTTTTCGAAAGCCAAGAACCTGCGGGGCGGTATCTATTGCGCCGCGGGCGGAAGGAGGAAGAGTAGATGTACGTGTTCAAGGTCAACGGCGTGGAGTACCGGGAGGAGAAGGACAGGAACCTTCTTGAGTACCTTAGGAAGGACCTGGGCATAACCTCCGCCAAGGAGGGCTGTGGTGAGGGCGCCTGCGGAACCTGTATGGTGCTGGTGGACGGCAAGAAGTACCGGGCCTGCGTGCTTAAGCTCTCCCAGGTGGCCGGCAAGGAGGTAGTAACCGTGGAGGGGCTCTCGGAGAGGGAGAAGCAGGTGTACACCTGGGCCTTCGGCGCCACCGGCGCGGTTCAGTGCGGCTTCTGCATCCCCGGCATGGTCATAAGCGCCAAGGCCCTCCTGGACCAGAACCTGAACCCCACCAGGAAGGAGATAAAGGAGGCCATCCGGGGCAACATATGCCGCTGCACCGGCTACGTCAAGATCGAGGACGCCATAGAGAAGGCCGCCTGGGCCTTCCGGGAGAACTACGTTCCCGTGGAGGAGGACCGGGCTTGGAAGATCGGAGAGGCCATGCCCCGGGTGGACGCCAAGGACAAGGTCCTGGGCATGGCCAAGTTCGTGGACGACCTGTCGCTTCCGGGGATGCTTTACGGGGCGGTTCTCCGTTCCCCGGTGCCCAGGGGGCTTGTGAAGAAGATCGACGTCTCCGAGGCGAAGGCCATGGAGGGTGTGGAGGCGGTTATCACCTGGAAGGACATCCCGGGCAAGCGGATCATAGGACACCTGGTGCAGGACTGGCCCGTGCTGGTGGCGGAAGGGGAGGAGACCCGGTACGTTGGGGACGCCCTGGCCCTGGTGGCCGCAAGGGACGTGCACACCGCCCGGGAGGCGGTTAAGCGCATAAAGGTGGACATCGAGGAGCTAAAGCCCATACTCACCCCCGAGGAGGCCCTTGCCCCGGACGCCCCGAAGATCCACCCCTGGGGCAACACCGTGGAGGTCAAGACCCACGTGAAGCGTGGCAACGTGGACGAGGCGCTCGCCAAGTCCGCCCACGTGGTGACCAGGGTTTACCAGACCCAGCGGGTGGACCACGCCTTCATGGAGCCCGAGTCCGCCCTGGCGGAGGTCGTTGAGGACGGGATCGTGGTTTACACCGGAGGCCAGGGGGTGTACGACGAGAACCGCCAGATCAGCGCCATGCTCGGCATCCCCGCCGACAAGGTACGGTGTGTCACCGCCATGGTGGGGGGCGGCTTCGGCGGCAAGGAGGATATGTCTGTTCAGCACCATGCGGCCCTCATGGCCTGGATAACCAAGAAGCCGGTTAAGCTCACCATGACGAGGGAGGAGAGCCTCCGGGTCCATCCCAAGCGGCATCCCATGCGGATAGAGATAACCTCCGGCTGCGACGAGAACGGCCGCCTTACGGCCCACAGGATCAGGATAACCTCCGACACCGGCGCCTACACCTCCCTCGGAGGGCCGGTCCTTCAGAGGGCCTGCACCCACGCGGGGGGCCCCTACGTGGTGCCCAACATAGACATAGAGGGCGTTGGGGTTTACACCAACAACCCCCCCTGCGGGGCGTTCCGGGGCTTTGGGGTCACCCAGTCGGCCTTTGCGGTGGAGGGCAACCTGAACCTGCTGGCTGAGAAGGTGGGTATCTCCTACTGGGAGATCCGTTGGCGGAACGCCATAGAGCCCGGCGCTGTGATGAGCAACGGCCAGATTGCGGGCCCCGACGTGCGCTTCAAGGAGACCCTGCTGGCCGCCAAGGAGGCCTTCGAGTCGAGCCCCTACGCCGGCATAGCCTGCGGCATGAAGAACAGCGGCCTTGGGGTGGGGGTCCCCGATGTGTCGAGGGTGAGGATAGAGGTGAGGGGCGGCAAGGTGCAGATATACACCAGCGCCGCGTGCATGGGACAGGGCATAGCCACCATGACAACCCAGATAGTGAGCCACGTGACCGGCATCCCGGTGTCCAAGATCCAGCACATGCCGGCGGACACCAAGCTCACCCCCGACGCGGGCACCAGCACCGCATCCAGGCAGACGGTCTTCACCGGCGAGGCCACCAGGCGCTGCGCGGAGCTGCTCCGTCAGGACCTCTTGGACGCCGGGTCCCTGGAGGCCCTGGAGGGCAAGGACTACTACCAGGAGTTCGACTTCAAGAGCGACCCCATGGGCTCCGACAAGCCGAACCCGGTGAGCCACATAGCCTACGGGTACGCCACCCACGTGGCCATCCTGGACGAGGAGGGCAAGCTGGTTAAGTACGTGGCCTGCCACGACTCGGGTCAGCCCATAAACATCAAGTCCATGGAGGGTCAGATAGAAGGGGGCATAGTCATGGGCATGGGTTACGCCCTGACCGAGGAGTTCCCCACCCCCGGCGGATACCCGGTCAAGAAGTACGGCACCCTGGGGCTTTGGAGGGCTCCCGACGTGCCTCCCATAGAGGTGAAGCTCTGCTACGCCCAGGGAGGGGAAGTGGCCTTCGGCGCCAAGGGGGTTGGAGAGATATCCTTAGTTCCCCCCGCTCCCGCCATCGCCCTGGCGTACAAGCGGTTCGACGGCAAGGAGCGCACCGTGCTACCCCTTGAGGGTACCCCGTACGACAAGAGGAAGTAGTCCCTGAGGAAGGCCTAAGGGCCCATAACGTAGCGTCAGGAGGGGATTGGCAGATGACCTGCAAGGTTGTTGGGACCTCGGTCCCGCGGAAGGACGGCATTGAGAAGGCCACGGGTAAGGCCCAGTTCGTGGCGGACATGAAGGTACCGGGCTGCTGGGAGGGGGCTGTTATAGGCTCACCGGTTCCGCACGGCATACTCAAGGGCTTTGAGAAGGATCCTTCCTTCGACTGGTCCAAGGTGGTCTTCCTAACCGCCAAGGACCTGAAAGGGAAGAACTTCGTGCACATGGTGCGGGATGACTTCCCCATCCTGGCGGAGGAGAAGGTGACCTACGCCACCCAGGGGGTCGCGCTGGTGGCGGCCCCCGACGAGGCCACGCTTAAGGCGGCCCTCAAGGCGGTTAAGCCGGTTATAGAGCCCCTCACCCCGGTGCTCTCCATCGAGGACTCCCTTGCCAAGGTGGCCATAGTTTGGGGAGAGGACAACATCCTGGACGAGTACAGGATAGATCGGGGGGACCTGGAGAAGGGGTTTGCGGAGGCGGACGTGATAGTGGAGGGCACCTACAGGACCGGCCTTCACGAGCACCTGTACCTTGAGACCCAGGGGATGATGGCCATCCCCCACGACGACGGCACGTTGGAGGTGGTGGGGTCCATGCAGTGTCCCTACTACGTCCACGGCGCCTTGGTGCAGTCCCTGGGCTGGGAGCCGGAGCGCATAAGGGTGCGGCAGGCGGCCACCGGCGGCGGCTTCGGCGGCAAGGAGGACTTCCCCTCCGCCATAGCCCTTTGGGTGGCCAACCTGTCCCTGGCGTGCGGCAAGCCCGTGAGGCTCATCTACGACCGTTCCGACGACCTTAAGGGTACTCCTAAACGGCATCCTTCCAGGACCAGGATAAAGGCGGGGGTGAAGAAGGACGGCACCCTCACTGCCCTTCAGATAGAGTTCATCATGGACGGCGGGGCCTTTACCACCATGAGCCGGGTGGTGCAGCAGAGGGGAACCCTGCACGCCCACGGGTGCTATCGGGTGCCCAACGTTTCGATCCACTCCCTTTCGGTGGCCACCAACATGGTGCCCAGCGGGGCCTATCGTGGTTTCGGCGCGCCGCAGTCCATATTTGCCATGGAGCGCCACATGGACAAGATAGCCCAGATTTTGGGCATGGATCCCTTGGACGTGAAGCTCAAGAACGTGCTGGAGGAAGGGGACGTGATGCCCTGCGGGCAGGTGCTCAAGGAGTCGGTTCACGCCAAGGAGGCGCTTCTTAGGGCCGCGGAGCTGTCCGATTACCGCAGGAAGCGGGAGGAGTACGCCAAGATGACCGGCCGGGTCCGCCGGGGCATAGGCATAAGCCTCGCCATGCACGGCGGCGGCTTCACCGGGGCCGGGGAGTCCAACATGGGCACCATAGTTAAGCTGGAGTTCGACGGTGAGATCTTCAAGGTCCACGCCAGCAGCACCGACATGGGTCAGGGGATAGCCACGGTGCACCCCATGATAGCCGCCGAGGCCCTTCACGTTCCCTATGAGGCGGTGGAGAGCCCAAGGCCCGACACGTGGGTTACCCCCAACAGCGGCCCCACCGTGGCCTCCAGGAGCACCATGTACGTTGGCCGGGTGGTGCAGGAGGCCGCCAAGAACATGCTCAAGGAGCTGGAGGAGTTCCTGAAGGCCAAGCACGGCGGTGCGGCCTTCAAGGACGGGGTGTTCGCCACCCCCGCGGGGGATGTCTCCGTGCTGGACGCCGCCAAGGCCTGCAGGTCCGAGAGGGGCAAGCTTGAGGTCTTCGGAACCCTGCCGCCGGGATGCACCGGCCAGTGGGACCAGGAGGCCTTCCGGGGCGAGGCCTACAAGGCCTACTCCTGGATAGCCCAGGCCATAGAGGTGGACGTCGACACCGACACCTTCGAGGTGCAGCCCGTGAAGGCCACGGTTGTGGCGGAGATAGGCAAGGCCATCCACCCGGTTATGGTGGAGGGTCAGATCCACGGAGGGCTTCTGCAGGCCATAGGCTGGAGCCACATAGAGGACATGACCCTTACGCCGGAGGGGCAGATCTCCGCGGAGCACCTTAATGCCTATTTGATCCCCACCACCCTGGACACCCCGGAGTGGAAGGTGGATGTGCTGGAGCCCGCCAGCTGTCCGGTGGGTCCCCACGGGGCTAAGGGATTGGGCGAGCTGCCCATGGACGGCGGGGCTCCCGCGTTCCTTGCGGCGGTTCAGCACGCGGTGGGCGTCTTCGGTACCGAGGTTCCCCTCACCGGGGAGAAGCTCTTCAAGCTTCTTGAAGAAAAGGGTTGCTAGGAGGGTATAGGGCTATGAAGATAGAGATGACCGTCAACGGCAAGGTTATGGAGGCGGACGTTCACCCCTTAAGGCCTCTTCTTAAGGTTCTCCGGGAGGATCTCAACCTCACGGGTACCAAGGAGGGCTGCGGAGAGGGCGAGTGCGGGGCCTGTTCGGTGATCATGAACGGTCTTCTGGTGAACGCCTGCTGCGTGCCCGCCATGCAGGCGGCGGGCAGCGAGATACTGACCGTGGAGGGCCTTGGCGGGGAGGAGAACCCCGACGAGCTTCAGAAGGCCTTTGTGGAACAGGGGGCGGTCCACTGCGGCTTCTGCACCCCCGGCATGATAATGGCCTCCAGGGCCCTGCTGGAGGAGAACCAGCAGCCAACGTTGGAGGAGATCAAGGTGGCCCTGTCGGGCAACCTGTGCCGCTGCACCGGCTACGAGAGGATCTACAAGGCGGTGGACCAGGCGGTGCGCCTTGGATACACCAAGACCTTCAAGCCCAGGAAGAGCCTTTGCGGGTCAGATAAGCCCCGTTTCAGCGGGGAAGAGGCGGGGCGCTTCTTCTCGCCCAAGAGCCTCGACGAGGCCCTTGAGATCCTGTCTAAGCACGGGGACTGCAAGATCCTGGCGGGGGCCACGGACATACTGCCGGACATCAAGAACGGCAAGGGTGAGCCCCAGAAGGTGATCGACCTCTTCGGTGTTAAGGAGCTCCACGGCATAGAGGTGGAGGGGGCGGTGATACGCATAAAGGCCTGCACCACCAACGGTGAGATCATAAGGAGCTCCGTGGCCAGGGAGTACCTGCCGGCGCTGGTTGAGGCTTCCGCAAGGAGCGGCGCTCCCGCCATCCAGAACCGGGCCACCGTAGGCGGCAACCTGGCCAACGCCTCCGGCGCGGCGGACCTTCCGGTGATACTCCTCGCCCTGGACGCTAAGGTGCGTCTTGCCTCCGCCAAGGGGATGAGGACCATGACGCTTAAGGAGTTCATGCCAAGCTACCGCAAGAACGCCTGTGAGCCGGGGGAGATCCTGGAGTCCATAGAGATCCCGGTTCCGCCCAAGGGGTCGGTGCAGCGGTACTTCAAGCGGGGGTCGAGGAAGGCCCTTACCCTCTCCAGGGTGAGCCTCGCCATGTACCTGGAGGAGGAGAACGGGGCGGTCAAGGCCTTCCGGCTTGCGGCGGGGAGCATGTCTCCGCTGCCCATGAGGCTGGTGAAGACCGAGGAGGCGGTCATAGGCAAGGACCTCAAGGCCGCCGCGGAGATTGCGGCCTCAGCGGCCTACGACGAGGTGAACCCCAGGAAGAGCCCCTCCTACCGGAAGAGGATAACCTCCAACCTGGTAAGGCGCTTCTTCGACGAGCTGTCCCACCGGTAAATCCGGAAGGGCGGCGTGCACACAGAGGGCCGGGGCGTTACGCCCCGGCCCTCAGCGCTTCCTCCAGCTTTTTAAGCATCTCCTCCCGCAGCGCCTTTGGGTCCTTTGACTCGTCCGAGGGGGGCCATATGGGGGGCAGGAATTTTATGGTTATCTTCCTTGGCCTGGGGAACTTACGGTGAGGCGGCAGGGCTTCGAAGGAGCCCTTGATGACCGTCGGCACTATGGGTCGGTTGGACTTGAGGGCCATCAGCGCCACCCCTCCTTCCAGGGGCAGGAGCTCTCCGGTGGGGCTGCGCTGTCCCTCCGGGAAGATCATGAGGTCATGCCCCGACCGTAGGAGTTCCACGCTCAGCTTGAGAATCGCCGCCGCCCGTCTTGCGTCTTCGTGGGAGACCTTGACCGCCCCCAAGGCGGTTATGAGCATGGAGAAGGCCTTGGACTTGAAAAGGCCTTCCCAGGCTATGGATGTTAGCTTCCGTGGGAAGGCCGTTCCCACGGCGGGGGGGTCGAGGTAGCTGCAGTGGTTGGGGGCCACGATGACGTTGACCTGCGGTATGTTGTGAAGGCCCTCCACGGTGAGGCGGTGGTAGAGCTTGAAGTAAAGCCAAAGGGCGCACCGGGTGATGAGGTAGAAGATGTCTTTCAAGTCTTTCGGGTCCCCCTCGTCTGGTTTTTGGGTGTAGTATATGGAGCTGGTGATGTGATTATAGCTTCTTCGAGGTTGGGGGGATTGGGTTGTCTTCGTCCGACGGCGTGAGGTCAGGCGGAAGGGGGCTTAGGAGGTTTCTTTTGAGGGTCAGGCTTTTTGTCACGTCCGCGGCCAAGACCTTCGGCACCGGCCTTATGGTCTTCTTCCCGCTGATAGTGACCTTTCTTGTCTTGAACTTCGTGTTCAAGTCGGTGGAGGCCCTCTTCGTGTGGCTTTTTGGGCTCACCAACTCGGTGGAGGCCACGGCTGGGATAATGTTCTTCACCGTATCCCTGGTGTTTTACGGTGGTTACAAGATAAGGCGCCAGGAGAAGTGGTTCATGACCCGGGTGGACCGTTTCCTTGCGGCCCTTCCCATGGTGGGTTCTTGGTACAAGGTGATGCGGGATCTGGTGGATCGGTTCACCAACAAAGGTTCCAAGGACATGTACCTTGGGGTGGTGGAGGTTCCCGTTGGGGAGGGTCATGTGCTTGCCTTCGTCACCAAGAGGGAGATGGCTCCGGACGGCAAGGTGATGCTGACGCTTTTCATGCCCACGAGCCCCAACCCCACGTCTGGGATAGTGTTGTTCTTCCCGGAGGACAAGGTGAGGAAGTCCGACATGTCGCCGGAGGCGGCGTTCTCAAGGATAATATCCCTGGGGTTGAAGTAGGGGGTCTTGTTTTTTGCTGTTATTAGGTCCCGTTGACGCGGAGTGGCAGCGGGGCCTTGTTTTTTGTGTTGGCTGCCTGGCTGCCTGGTAGGGCTTGGGTTTTAGGTCTGCTGCGGGAGTTAGGTTAGTTTCAAAGTCAGGGTGGCTTAGAATGGTAATTATTTTTGTCCATCCTGGGATGTTCCTTAGGGTTTCGGCATGGTTGTTCCAGGGGTGGTTTTTTGTATCCTCCGATACAGATCGGGGGCGGCGGTTTGTGTATATTCCTCACAACCGTTGCCCCCTTCTTTATTTTTGATTCTTTGGCCCCGGAGGTGTGCTGCAATGGATGGATCCATATATTCGGACCTCTTTGACCAGTTGAGCCAGGAGAGGATGAGGCGTTTTTTCCTGGAAGAGGTGGCCCCCTTAGGTGTGCTGAGGGAGTATCGGCGGGGCAGTTCCGTGGATCATGAATTCGCTGCCAGCTCCATGGGGGTGGTGGTGAAGGGGTGCGTTTCAAAGTCCATGGTGAGTTCTGGGGGTAAGGAGAAACTGCTGTATTTTTTAAGGCCTGGCGAGATCTTTGGGGAGATGGATCTCTTGGACGGGGGATCCTTCCCATACGTGCTTTGCGCCAGAAGGAACAGCAGCGTGGCCTATGTGCCGTTACGTGAAGTTCAGAGCCTTTTGGAGTTGAGGCCGGAGGCTTATCGGTTCTTCATCCACAGCATGACCCGTAAGTTCAGGATAGTGGCGTTGCAGCTGGCCAACAGCGCGTTCAATGACGCCGGTGGGAAGGTGGCCGAGGCGTTGCTTCGGCTCTGTTCCTGCCTGGAGCCATCGGAGGTTAGCCGAATGGCCGTGTCGGTGACCCAGCAGGAGCTGGCGTCCAACATAGGGTGTTCAAGGGTTACCGTGGCAAGGGTTCTGAAGAGGCTTGAGAGGGAAGGGGTGGTGGAGAGAAGGGGAAGGGAGCTTGTGGTGTCGGATGTGGAAGCCCTTATGAGGTTAAGGGATGGGGTCAGGTAGCTCTTTGCTGCGCTTGTGTTGTTTTTATAGGGGGGGATGGCTTTGTTGAAGCTTGTGGGCGTTGCGATAGTGGTTTTGGGGTTGAGCCTTCGTCTTAATCCCCTGTTGGTTGTGTTGGGGGCCGGAGTGGCCACTGGACTGGTGGCCCATATGGGGGTTTGGGAGATACTGGAGGCGCTGGGTAACGCCTTTGTGACGAACCGGTACATGTCCCTCTTCGTGCTTACGCTTCCTGTGATCGGGATATTGGAGAGGCACGGGCTGAGGGAACAGGCAGAGAGGTTCGTGTCGTCCCTCAGGGGTGCCACCGCTGGTCGGGTCATGCTGCTTTACATGCTGTTCCGTCAGCTTACCTGTGCGCTGGGTCTTCAGCTGGGGGGGCATCCGACCTTTGTAAGGCCCATAGTGGCTCCCATGGCGGAGGGGGCCCTGGCTAAGGATGGATCTTTGATCCCCCAGCTTTCCGATAAGGTCAGGGCGATGGCGGCCTCGGCGGAGAACTACGGTAACTTCTTCGGCCAGCTCATATTCATAGCCTCCGGAGGGCTTCTTCTCATAAAGGGGGTCATGGATCAGGCGGGGCATCCGGTGGACCTTATGAAGATGGGAATGTACGCCGTTCCCACCGCGGTTTGTGCCTTTGTGGCGGCGTTTGTCAGGTTCAGCCTGTTTGACCGCTCGTCTGCTGCGGGGATTTCAAGGGGAGGTGAGGTTGAATGAAGCCGTCGGTGGATCACCTGTACATCCTGGCGGGTCTTATTCTGTTGGTCTTCGCTGGTAGGTCCTTTATGGACAGGGGTAACCCCAAAAGGCTTGGCACCGGCATGTTTTGGTTCGTCTACGGGCTTACGTTTTTGCTGGGAGGGCTGGTCCCCCCTGGGGTGATCGGGCTTATGGTGGTTGTGTTGGCTTTGATAGGAAGTTTCAACCTAATGGGCCGTGGTTCCTATCCTGAGAAGAGCCGGGAGGAGAAGATGGAGGCGGCCCGTAAGCTTGGTAACCGCATATTCATCCCAGCCCTGTGCATTCCCTTGGTGACCTTTTTGGTGGCAAAGCTCACCGATCTTGGAGCGCTGGTGGGGCTTGGCGTTGGTACCGTGGCGGCCTTTATCTTGGCGCTGCTCATGCTTCGGGAGAGGCCTTACGCTTCCGTGGAAGAGGGTCGGCGTCTTATGGATGCCATAGGATGGTCTGCCATACTTTCCCAATTTCTTGCGGCCCTTGGGTTTTTGTTTGACAAGGCCGGCGTGGGGGCCGTGGTTGCCGGCATGGTGTCGTCGGTGGTCCCTTCCGGAAGGCCCCTGCTGGCGGTGGTGGCCTACTGCGTGGGGATGGCGCTCTTCACCATGGTTATGGGCAACGCCTTTGCCGCCTTTGCGGTGATTACCACGGGGATAGGTATCCCTATGGTGGTTTCTTTGGGTGCGGACCCCTCCGTGGTGGGGGTCATAGGCATGCTGTCCGGTTACTGCGGGACCCTCATGACCCCCATGGCGGCAAACTTTAACGTGGTGCCGGCGGCTCTTTTGGAGCTAAAGGACAAGAACGGGGTGATCAAGGCTCAGGTGCCGGTGGCGTTGTTCATGTTGGCGGCCAACGTAACCCTCATGTACTTCCTGGCCTTTTAGGCGGGGCATCTTGCTTTCGTGGAGGTATCGTCACGTGAAGATGAAGACAATCTTGATGACCGGTTTTGATCCTTTTGGTGGGGAGGCGGTTAACCCCGCCCTGGAAGCGGTAAAAGCCCTGGATGGCCGGGTTTTAGGGGGTGCCAGGATTTGTGTGCTGGAGGTACCCACGGTGCGGGTTAAGTGTGTGGATCGGGTTGTGCAGGCCATAGAGGACCTGGACCCCTTTGCGGTTATATGTGTGGGGCAAGCGGGGGGCCGGGCTGAGATAACGCCTGAGCGGGTGGCGATCAACGTGGACGACTTCAGGATAAAGGACAACGAAGGGAACCAGCCGGTGGATGAACCCATCGACCCAACGGGGCCCAACGCCTATTTTTCGAGCCTCCCAATAAAGGCCATGGTTCAGGCCATGAGGTCCAAGGGCATCCCCGCCTCGGTATCCAATACCGCGGGTACCTTCGTTTGCAATCATCTCTTCTACGGTCTTATGAGGCATCTTGACGTGGAGGGTAAGGGGCGTATTGGCGGTTTTATTCATATACCGTACCTTCCGGAGCAGGCGGTGAGGTTCCCTGGGCAGCCGAGCATGTCATTGGAGTGTACGGTCGAGGGGCTTGCCACGGCGGCGCAGGCGGTGTTGGACAACCGGCTGGATCTTAGGGTCAGCGGCGGCAGGGAGTGTTGATAGGTTGAGGATCCCTCCCCCTTAGGGTTAAGCCACCGGGGGACGGTTTTAAACCTTTGCGTCATCGTTGAGAGGCCCAGGGGAGTTCCCTTGGGCCTCCGCCTTTGCGCTTTGGGGTGGATTAGATTTTAATATTTTAATATTTTAATAGCTGGCCTGTCCTTGTTTAAGCTGCCCCCCCTTTTATTGCGAACATCCGCCCGGTGAATTAAGATTGAGCCGCCCATTGGGGCCCTGCGGGCGGGAAAACCGTCTGGCCTCATTTTGGGGTTATGTAAAGGTAAAGACCAGAGAGAGGAGAGGTCTTACGTTGGAGAACTACTTGGAGGGCATGGCGGTTCAGGAGATGCTTCGAAGGCCCGTTTGCAGGAGCCTGCTCCGGGATCTTACATCGGATGAGCTGAGGCGGATCTCCGAGTGGGAAGGGATCCCGAACAACCAGGGGTCCGCCCTGTACGTCACCAGGGTGCGTTCCAGAAGCGCCCCTTTCACGGAGATCCTGTACGAGCTTGATGAGAACTCCCTGCGGATGCTGCAGGAGGTATGGGCATACCTTCGCTGGCAGCAGCTGATCCGGGTCACCGCCCGGGTTGGCTCTCCCTATGGGTTGCCCATACAGGCCAACCTGTACGTCACCCGCCGCTACTCCCGGCTGGCCCACATGTTCAACGAGAACTTCTTCCCCCAGGCGGACGACGATTTCTCCGACGTCACCACCGTGGTTGTCCCCGAGTGGCACCAGCGTAAGGTATTTGTTATGCCCCGCCACAGGGTGACCTACATCCTGGGCAGCGATTACTACGGGGAGACGAAGATGGCCACCTTGCGGATGGTCATGCACATGGTGCGGGAGGAAATGCGGGGGCTGGGGCTTCACGCGGGAAGCAAGAGGGTTACGATCCAAAGGAACGGGGAGCTGGAGAGGAAGGGGATGCTCATATTTGGCCTCTCCGGCACAGGAAAGACCACCATCACCACCGCGGACTTCGGCCTTAAAAGCCCCGAGGGGGTGGAGGTGCTCCAGGACGACATCAACTTCCTGTTGTCCGACGGCAGGTGTTTTGGCTCGGAGCGCAATTTCTACATAAAGACCGACAACGTGACCAGGCAGGAGCCCTTGCTCAGCGCCGCAAGGGACCTGAGGGCGGTTATAGAGAACGTTTGGGTGGATGACGACGGCAACGTTAACTTCGACAACCACGCCATCTCCACCAACGGCCGGGCCATCGTTCCCCGGGACGCCATACCAAACACGTCGGACTGCATAGACCTTGACAAGGTGGACATGATCTTCTTCAACATGCGGCGCTACGACATGCCCCCGGTGGGGCGTCTTAGCAGCCCGGAGCAGGCGGCGGCTTATTTCATGCTAGGGGAGTCCACCATAACCAGCGCCGAGGACCCCTCCAGGGTTGGGCAGGCGAAGCGGGTGGTGGGGTTTGACCCGTTCGTTGTGGACAACCCGCACATGAACGGCAATAGGTTCCTCCAGATACTGAGGGACAACCCGGGGATACGGTGCTACCTGCTCAACACCGGGCGGGTCGGCGGCAAGGACGGGGCCAACATATCGCCGGAGGTCACCTTCGCCTGCATCGAGGGGATTCTGCGGGACAGCTTCTCATGGCGGTATGACGACCTTCTGGGCTACGAGGTGCCCCAGTCGCTGGGGCTTCCCAACGATGAGCAGTACCTTCCGGTGACCCACATGGGACGGGATGAGTACGTTAAGGCCATAGAGTCCCTAAGGCGGGAGCGCAAGGAGCACTTGAGGAAGTTCTCCGGCCTTGCCCCGGAGATCGTGGAGTCCGTGTAGCTTATCTTTATTCAAGTGCGCTATGAGTTGCGGGGGGGCCTTGGGGCCCCCTCTTTTGTTGTTTGGCGCTTTGCTTTCGCTTAGGCCTTTGGGCCGGGCAAAGAGGCCCTGGCAGGGTTCTACTTCTACTGGGCTTAAGGTGATGCGCGTTTCTTAATTCAAAATGTGCGAAAATATCGTACTCTATCTGTGGTAAAGCCAATCTGGAGGTGATCTTCTTTGAAAGCCGTAGTGAACGCCAGGATCTGGACCATGAGGGATGGAGGGTCTCAGGAGATAACCAGGGGGGCTGTTTTGGTGGAAGGGGGCAGGATAGTCCAAGTCGGAGAGGAGGTGGAGCTTAAGGGCCCCGTGGAGGTCATAGACGCCCAGGGGGCCATACTAACTCCCGGTCTCATAGACGCCCATACCCACGCGGGAATATGCGAGGAGGGGGTGCCGGAGGATCCGGATCCCGTGAACGAGGAGACCTCCCCGGTGACCATGGGCTTAAGGGCTTTGGACGCCATAAACCCCCGCGACGAGGCCTTCTCCAACGCCCTTGAGGCGGGTATCACCTGCGTTAACGTGGTGCCCGGAAGCGCCAACGTGGTCGGCGGCTCTGGGGCGGTGGTTAAGACCTTCGGAAGGACCCTGGATGAGATGCTGGTGCTTCCCCATTCGGGGATGAAGGCCGCCCTGGGGGAGAACCCCATGAGGGTCCACGGCCGGAAGGACCGGCTGCCGTCCACCCGCATGGGGAACGCCTACTGTCTTAGAAAAGCCCTTCAGGACGCCTTGGACTACCGGCGGCGGAAGCTCAACGCCCAGGAGAAGGGGGAGCACTTCGACCTGGACCTTGGGATGGAGAACATGATGCCCGTGCTGGAAGGACAGCGCCCCTTGAGGATCCACTGCCACCGTTCTGACGACATCTGCACCGCCGTCAGGATATGCCGGGAGTTTCAGGTTCCCTTCACCTTAGAGCACGGAACCGAAGGGCACCTGGTAGCGGAGCTCTTGGCGTCTCTTACCCAGGAGGGCGTAAGCGTGGCGGTGGGCCCCACCCAGTCCTCCAAGAGCAAGATAGAGCTCAGGAACAAGACCTGGGACACCCTTACGGCCTTCAGCAAGGCGGGGGTGAGGTACTGCATCATCACCGACCACCCGGTGGTCCCCATCGAAACCCTTCAGGTGGCGGTGGCCCTGGCGGTGCGCCATGGCCTTGAACCCATGGAGGCCATGCGGGGAGTCACATTAAGGGCGGCGGAGCACCTGGGCCTTGGGCACCGGATGGGCTCCGTTGAGAGCGGGAAGGACGCGGACCTCGTGCTCTGGACCGGGGATCCCACGGACGTAAGGAACCGCCCCGCGTGGGTCATGGTGGGGGGCGAGATGGCGTTTGTAAACCGTGGGGCCGGGCTATGATCTATTTGTCGCATCTAGTGAAACTAAGTTCATCGCAATAAACGTTTATGAGTAAACCCTTGGTGATTTATATATAAGTTTATCTACGTTTGGGTATTGACAATTGGCGGTGGTTGAAATATCCTTTCCCCCAACGAAGGCTCCCTGAACATTGAGGGGTGTTATAGGGGAAAGGCCATGATGCGGATGGCCGATCGGGTTAACGGGTTCTACAGAGAATGACCTCCACCGGCTGAGAGGGGTCTGAACCCGCCGGGAGGCCCAAGGTCCGCGGAGCCGGGGCGAAAAGGTCCTGCGTCGATCCCGCGGGGCTGGAGTACGTCTCCCGGGTGGGCTCCGTCAAAGGCCCAGGAGAGGAGCGGTCTTCGGCTTTTACGCCTGGGCCGTTCAAGTTGGGTGGCACCGCGAGTCGTTCGGACTCGTCCCTTCGGGGGCGGGTCCGTTTTTTTATTTCCCACACGGTGAAAGGAGGAGTTTTCAATGGGTGAGGCAAGGTTCAACGGGGTGTGCGTGGTGTGTGAAGGTGTGGTGGGCCTGCCGGATGGGTGCTGCGTGGGTGAGATCGTGCCGTGTCCGGACTGCGGGGTGGAGCTGGAGGTGCTCTCCCTGGAGCCCCTGGAGCTCGCCGAGGCTCCCCAGGTGCAGGAGGACTGGGGGGAGTAGGGGTGAACCTGCTGGTGCTATACACCAGGCTCAGGGTGGAGGAGAAGATGCTTCGCCAAAGGGCCCTTGAGATGGGCATAAGTTCCAGCCTTGTGGACGTTTCCGAATGGGTTCTAAGTGGAGAACCATCGCTGGAGGCCGGTTCGGTGGCCCTCTGCCGGTGCATATCCCACGGCCAGAACGAGATGCTGGCAAGGTGCCTCATGTCAGCGGGGGTCCGGGTGTCGAACCCGCCGGAGGTCATGGCGGTGTGCGGCAACAAGATGCTCACCGCCCTGGAGCTTCAAAGGTTTGGTATACCTCAGCCCCGTTGGAGGGTGGCCCTGTCGGAGGAGGGGGCCCTTGAAGCGGTGGAGGAGCTGGGTTACCCGGCGGTGCTCAAACCCCTGTGCGGAAGCTGGGGGAGGCTGCTTGCGAAGGTCAACGACCGGGAGGCCTTGGAGGCGGTGGTGGAGCACAAACAGCAGCTTGGGGTGAACCACCAGACCTTCTTCATCCAGGAGTACGTGGATAAGGGCGGTTTTGACGTGAGGGCTTTCATCATAGGCGGTGAGCCGGTGTGCGCCGTGCGCCGCGAGAGCCAAAGCTGGATAACCAACACCGCCAGGGGAGGCAGGACCTCAAACCAGCCTGTGGACCGCTCCATGGGCGACCTGCTCAAGGGGGTGCATAGGGCCATCGGCGGCGACTTCCTGGCGGTGGACCTCTTCCTCAAGGACGGGGAGTGGCTGGTTAACGAGGTTAACGACGGAGGGGAGTTCAAAAACTCCGTGGAGCCCACCGGAGTGGACATCCCGGGGCTCATAGTCCGAAACCTTTTGGATGCGTAAGGGGGTATGGGCGGTGAAAGGCGGCAAATGCGGTAAGCGAAAGCCCTTCGGGGCTAATGGGATTCTCTTGAGTTCTTTGCTTTTGGACCATGAGGCGCTCTTGGTTTGCTGGGCCTCTTGGAGCGGGTCGTGGGAAGGAACGTCCCCCGGTTAACGTGTAACGCGGCGTATCATCGGGGGCTGCGTTCCCTTCACACCTCGACCCGCCCGGCGTGGGGCGGGGTTTTTTATTATTACTTCTTTAATTTGGAGGTGTTGAGCGTGGAACTTAGGCTTCCCCTTGGAAACGGTTTGTTGATAACCCTGCTGCCCTGGGAGGGTGAAGAGGATAGGCTTTTTAACCCATGGGAACTGGATTGCCATGAATCCCATGAGTTCGATCAGGAAGGGCACCTGGGGAGGGATGGGGAATGGTGGTGAGGCTTGGAAGTTCGTCGGTGAGCCGGGACAGCATAATCCTTGACCGGGAGCCCGTAGAAAACTTCATAGACCGGGCGGACCCCGCGGAGGTCTGGTTCCGGCTTGTACAAGGCCGTTCCCCTTCGGCGGAGGAGTCAAACGTGTTCGGCGCCATACTCTGCGCCATGGGCGATCATGGCGACACCCCGCCAAGCACCCAGTCCGCCAGGCTCGCGGCGTCGTCGGGGTCCGGGATGCACTGCGCCTTGGCCTCCGCCCTCCTGTCCTTCGGGGACCACCACGCGGGGGCCATAGAGCGGGCCATGATGATCTTCGAGGCCTCCGTCAGGGACGTGGTCTCCCCTAAGGACCTGGTGTCGTCGTTTCTATCCCGGGGGCATAGGATCCCCGGCTTCGGTCACAGGGTCCACCGCCAAGACCCCAGGGTGGAGCCCCTGGTGCGCAAGGGGCTTTCCCTCGGGGAAACCCGCCATCTTAGGTATTTCCTTGCGGTGCAGGATGAGTTGATGGCCTTGAAGGGAATAGGGGGCAACATCGACGGCGTTGCGGGGGCCCTCCTTCTGGACATGGGGTTCCCGCCGGAGGTCGGCAGGGGGGTTTTCTTCTGCGGCCGCATACCGGGCCTTGTGATGTGGATACTTCGGGAGATCTCCGAAGGGCCCTTCAGGCCATACCGGTTGGCCCCGGTGGAGGAAGAGACATGTATAGGGTAGCCGTCATGGGGGCCGCGGGCCTTGCGGGGGGCGAGCTCCTTAGGATACTCTCCCAGCACCCACGCATGGAAGCATCCCTAATATGCTCCTCATCGTCTAAGGGACAGCCCGTAAGATCCTGCCATCCCCACTTGGCCCATGCCTATAGATCCCGCACCTTCGAGGCCCCGGAGGCGGCGTTGGAGGGTCAATGGGACTTGATCTTCCTTGCCCTTCCCCATGGAAGAAGCGCGCCTTGGGTGGAGAGGCTCATGCCCCTGGTGGAGGATGGAAGAAGGATAGTGGACCTCTCGGGGGACTTTCGTCTAAGGGACCCACGGGAGCACGAGACCTGGTACGGCAAGCACCCGTGCCCCAACCTATTAGGTTCCTTTGTCTACGGACTCCCGGAGCTAAACCGCCAAAGGATAGCCTCCGCCAGGCTGGTCAGCGGGGTGGGCTGCAATGCCACCGGGGCCATGTTATGCCTTGCCCCTTTGGCCAGATCTCCCCTGTGGGAGCTGGTGGAGGACGTAGCCGTGGAGTGCCGGGCCGGCTCCTCCGAGGGTGGCGGCAGGCCTTCCGAGGGGGGGATGCACGTCTTCCGAAGCAGGTCCATGCGGCTAGTGTCCGCCTTCCTCCACCGCCACATGGCGGAGGTACTGCAGGAGCTCAACATCCCCTCAAGCCTGCTCTCCATGACCCTTACCACCGCTGAGATGGTTCGGGGCGTCCAGTGCCTTGCCCACGTGAGGCTCAAGGACCGAGTGCCCGAGGCGGACCTTTGGAGGGCCTGCCGGGATGCCTTCGGGGATGAGCCCTTCGTGGACCTTTGCCCCGCAAGGCCCGCCCACCTTCGGATCCCGGACCCCAGGATGGTGCTTGGGAGCAACCGGGCCATGGTGGGCTTTGTGCTCGACAGTTCCGGCAAGAGGCTGATCATGGGGTCCGCCATAGACAACCTGATGAAGGGGGCCGCCGGAACGGCGGTGCAGTGCGCGAACCTCATGCTTGGCCTTCGGGAAGAAGAGGGGCTCGCCATGCCCCCGGTGTATCCTGCGTGATGCTGGGAGGGATTATGTCCTATGTCCATGGACGTGTTAGGAGTGGTGAAGATAGGCGGGGCCTCCGGTAACAGGCTGGAGCCCCTTTTGGAGGAGCTGGCGCTCCGTGTGCGGCGGGGAGAGCGTTGGGTTCTGGTCCACGGCGCCAGCGGGATGATGGAGCGCCTCTGCGCCGAAAGGGGCATTGAGGTCCGGTACGTCATTAGCCCCTCGGGCTACCGCAGTCGGTTCGTGGGCCCCCTTGAGAGGGAGGTATTCGAAGAGGCGGCCCTTGCGGTCTCCCGGTCCATAGCGGAGCGGATGGAGGCCTTTTCTGTGCCCTGTGAGGTTCTAACCCCCGCGGCGGGGGAGAGGAAGGACTGTCTAAGATCCCTGGAGGGCGGTCGAATGAGGCTGCTTCGGGGCAACTACAGCGGAAGGGTCACGGCGGTCCGGGCGGATCTCATCATGGAAGCCATGGAGCGGGGCAGCCTGCCGCTTTTGCCCCCCCTTGCGGTATGTGAGGGGCTTCTCATAAACGTGGACGGCGACAGGCTCGCCGCCGCCGCGGCTTCCGCCCTGGGGGCTTCCGTGCTGGTGATGCTGACCAACACCCCGGGGCTTCTTTTGGATCCGTCGGATCCGTCGAGCCTTATAAGGCGTGTAGACCTGGATCGGTGGGATTTGGCGGAGAAGGCCGCCCAGGGGAACATGAAGCGGAAGGTCTTGGCCGCCCAAGAGGCCTTGATGGGTGGGGTTCAAAGGGTGGTGATAGGGGACGGAAGGCTTCAAAGTCCCCTTGAGTGGGCCGTAGAGGGAGGGGGGACCGAGTTTTGTTCAACCCGCTCAGCTCCATGTATGGAAGCCGCGGCGTCGCGCTGACCTCCGGAAGCCTGGGCAGAGTCCTGGACCAGGAGGGACGGGAGTACGTGGACTGGTTTACCGCCCACGGAGCTGCCATATTCGGTCATGGGGACCCAGGTATGGTGCAGGCCCTTCAACGGGCCGCCGAGGGCCTTTGGGCTGTGGGGGCCGGTTTCGGGCACCCGTCAAGGGACGCGTTGGCAGAGCAGGTTCAAAGAGCCTTCCCCGGCATGCGCTTTGTGATGTGCAACAGCGGAACCGAGGCGGTGGAGGCGGCTTTGAAGTTCTGTGCGCACCTTAGGCCCTCGAGGAACAGGATAATAGCCCTAAGGCGCGGCTTCCACGGCAGGACATTAGGGGCCCTGGGGTTGACCTTCAATCCCCGTTACAAGGAGCCCTTTAAGGGCCTAGTCCCCTCAGTTGAGCATCTGTCCTGGGACATGGTGCCGGAGGCGGTGGACGAACGGGTGGCGGCGGTCTTCGTGGAGCCCGTCCAGGGGGAAGGAGGGGTTCACCCCCTTCCCGTTGATCTTGGAAGAGCCATAACCGACGCCTGCCGGCGCAGCGGCGCCATATTGGTGGCCGACGAGGTGCAGACCGGCATGGGGCGCTGCGGACCCATCCTGGCCAGCCCCTTGGTGGGCTTAAAGCCCCAGGTGGTGTGCCTTGCCAAGGGCCTTGCCGGCGGCTTCCCCTGCGGCATGACCCTTTGGGAGTCCGACCTTGGGGACTTCTCGCCGGGGCTTCACGGGTCAACTTACGGCGGCAATCCCCTGGCCTGCTCAATGGCAGCTTACGGGATACAGCGGGTTTTGGAGGGGGCATCCCACGGGGTGTGCCGGATCATGGAGTGTTTCCGGGAGCGGGTGAGGGGCCTTGGGCTTGCGGTGAGGGGCCTTGGGTCCATGACCGGAGTTGAGGTGCCGGCGGACTCATCGGCGCTGGTGAAGGCCCTTCAGGACAGGGGGGTCTTGGCCCTTGCCGCGGGACCCAGGGTGGTGCGGTTCCTTCCCTCCTTCCACACCTCATGGGAGGACGCGGAGCTGGTTTTGAAGGCCCTTGAAGGGGCCCTTTCGGAGGCGTGCCATGGATCCGGTGGAGCTTCTTAGAGGTCTTGTGGAGATACCAAGCCTCAGCGGCATGGAGGAGAGGGCCTGCGGCTTCCTCCTGCGGAACCTGGGCTCCTTCGGGTGGGAACGGGTGAGCTCCGATGAGGCGGGCAACGTGGTGGCCGTGAGGGGAGAAGGGCCTTCCGTGGTGGCCCTGGTGGGTCACGTGGACACCGTGCCCGGGGGCCCTCCGGTTCGGATCGAGGCGGGGGAGCTTTGGGGCCGGGGGGCGGTGGACGCCAAGGGGCCCTTGTGCGCCATGGCGGTGGCGGGGGGAGCCGTTGAAGTTCCCCCCGGCGTCTTACTCGTGTTCATAGCGGCCGTAGGGGAGGAGGAGGACTCAAGGGGGGCCAGGCACGCCCTTACGTGGCTTAGGGACGTCAAGGCCTTGCTTGTGGGGGAGCCCACCGGTTCCGACGGCGTGGCGGTTTCCTACCGGGGGCGGCTCTTGGCGGAGGTTTACGCCTTCGACGGAGGGGCCCACAGGTCCTGCCACGCAGGGCCCCTCACGGACGTGCTTATGGCGGCGGCTGGGGTCGTGGAGGCGGTGTCATCCATGGAGGGTTTTTCATGCGCCGTGGCCATGATGGAAGGGCGGGACTTGGGGGAGCGCAGCGCCAGGGTGAGGTTGGACGTGAGGATTCCCTTGGGCAGCTCCGTGGCCGCGGCCAGTGAGGTGTTGGCAGCCGCTGTGGGTGGCGGCGCGTCTTTTAGGATTTTGGAGGCCCTGGAACCCCACGGGGTCGGAAGCGGCGACCCGGTGGTGAGGGCCATGCGGAACGCCATAAGATCCGTCCGCATGGCCCCAAGACTTCTCGCCAAGATGGGCACCTGCGACATGAACGTCTTGGCCCCCTTGAGGTGTCCCATGGCCGTGTACGGCCCTGGAGATTCCAGGCTGGATCACACCGATCAGGAGAGGATCGGCATAGACGATTACCTTAGGGCCATAGAGGTGCTGAAAATCGGTTTGCCCGGGATCATGGCCTTAGAGTGCCCATGAACCGTGCCCCTAGGGGTATCCTTGACAGCAGGGTCCTGCATATGAGCGTGTAAGACGGGATTATGAAGGCGGCGGCTATGAACCTTGGGGGCATGGTGACCGCCGTGGGCAGGGAGAACAGCCGCTCAAGGAGCATCGGCACCACCACGCAGGACATGACCACGTGGGGTATCCCTATCGCGAGCCCCATGGTCCATATGTTCCGCCACTTACTGGGCAGCGAGCGGAATATGAGCCCCGGCAGTATGCCGCCGATGGTGTACGTTATGGTGAAGTGGGGCATGTAGGGACCCATGGGGTTTACCCAGTAACCTATGAGGTCCCCCACGGCCCCTATCAGCCCCCCTGCCAGGGGCCCCATGAAGAGGGATCCGAAGACCACCGGCAGGGTGCCGAAGCCTATCCTTATGCCTTCCACGGATCCTATGGTTATCCTTATGCTGGCCAGCCGGGTCAGCACTATGTTCATGGCCACCAAAAGCCCCATGATCACCACTTCCCTGGTGGAAAACCGCCCAAGGCCGAATCGTTCCTTAAAGTCGTTTCGATCCATCGAAAGATCCCTCCCGTTCTGTGCTTAATGTCAACCGCGCTATTATACGCATAGACACGTCCCACGGTGGATACTTTATCATCCAGCGGTTCCCGATGCTAGGCAGGGCGGAGGCGGGCGTGGTGTGTACTTGTTTGATATTTAAGATGTGGTTTCTTGTCCCCGTTGATGTGGAATCGGTGTTCCCTCCCGTGGATGGAGAGTATAATGTGTTCGTGGTGCCCTTAGGGCGTTATGGTTTAATTCCAGTCATAGGGAGGTCCGGTTTCTATGAAACAGCTGCGTTCACTGTCTGAGCTCCTTGATTACGCCAAGGAGGTGGGGCCCCTCAAGATAAGCGTGGCCTGCGCCGACGATGCGGAGGTGCTGGAGGCGGTAGAAGAGGCCCGGGTCAAGGGTATCGCTGAGGCCATCCTGGTGGGTGATGCGGACAAGATAGGGGCCGTGGCCTCTAAGCTCGGCGTGGACCTCTCCAATTACGAAGTGGTGGACGAGAAGGGTGGTGAGGCCGCCGCTGCGCTGACGGCGGTGGAGCAGGTATCCTCCGGGAAGGCCCACATCCTAATGAAGGGCATGGTGAAGACCGCCAACTTCCTCAAGGCGGTGCTCAACAAGGAGAAGGGCCTTAGGACCGGTTCCCTGCTCTCCCACGTTTACATCCACGACGTGGAGGGCTATGACAGGATATTCTTCATAACCGACCCGGCGTTCAACATGTACCCGGACCTGCCCGCCAAGGTCTCCATAGTGGAGAACGTGGTGAAGGTGGCCCACTCCTTTGGCATAACCTGCCCCAAGGTGGCGGTGCTGGCGGCGGTTGAGGTGGTGAACCCCGACATGCCCCCCACCCTGGACGCGGCGGCGCTGGTTCAGATGAACCGCCGGGGCCAGATAAAGGGCTGTGTCATAGACGGCCCCCTGGCGCTGGACAACGCGGTGAGCGAGGAGGCCGCCCGCCACAAGGGCATAGTGTCCGAAGTGGCTGGGCACGCGGACGTGCTCATGGTCCCCGACATCGAGGCGGGTAACATGATGGCCAAGGCCATAATATACTTCGCCAAGGGCAAGACCGCGGGACTTGTGGTGGGCGCCAAGGCCCCCATCGTTCTCACCAGCCGCTCCGACTCAGCGGAGACCAAGCTGCTCTCCATAGCTTCCGCGGTGGCCATGGCGGCGTTCTGCAAGAAGTAGGGTTTAACCGCGGCGCCGCCGGCACCTACCGGCGTCGCCCTTGTGATATCGTGACGCCCCTGTGTAGTTGGGATCGTTCCCCATGGGGCGGTGGAATGAGGCGCTTTGAGCGGAGTTCTTCGACTCCCAAGCGCCCAAGTCATAGTCCAGGGTTGCGGAACCCGTGAGAAAGGGGTGTTCCTCCCCTATGAAAGACCCCCTCATACTCTCCGTCTTACCCAAGCCGGATTCAACCCATGTGGGCCTTTTTCGGGGTCCCGTGTCCCTTTTCCGGCAGGAGCTGTGTCATCGCAGGGAGGACCTTGTGAGGCATCCCAGACTCAAGGATCAGCTTGGCCTTAGGGTTCAGGCGGTTGAGGACTTGGCGGTGGAGCACAGGCTTGACCTCGATGCCGTGGACTGCTTCGTTTCCACCGGCGGCATACTGGGCCCCGTTCCGGGGGGAACCTACAAGGTCACCCCTGCGATGCTGGAGATCCTGGAGAGGGAATCCTTTGGACATCACGTGTCCAACCTGGGGGGGCTTTTGGCAATGGAACTCTCCATGAGGCACCCCATGGGGATACCCCTTGTGGGGGACCCGGTGAGCACCGACGAGCTCATCCCAGAGGCCAAGCTGTCAGGCACGGGGATCATAGAACGTCGGCCGGTGTTCCACGCCCTCTCCCAAAGGAGCGCCGCCAGGCTTGGGGCCCTGAGGCTTGGCAGGGATTACCGGCGGTGCCGGCTGGTGGTGGTACACCTTGGACTTGGAATAAGCGTGGGTGCCCACCGGGAAGGCCTTGTGATCGAGGTTAACGACGCCCTCATGGGGGAGGGGCCCATGTCGCTGCATAGGGCCGGGGGGCTGCCGGTGCTGGGGCTTCTCGAGATGGTCTACAGCGGCAGGTATGACATGGAGGAGCTGGGGGACATGATCACCCGCAAGGGAGGCCTCTTAAGGCATCTGGGCGTCGATTCCCCCAAGGGAGTGGACTTGCTGCTCCAGAAGGGCGACGAACGGGCGCGCTTGGTCTTCGAGGCCTTCGTCTCCTCCATAGTCAAAGAGATCGCCGCAAGAGCGGCGGTCCTGGAGGGATCTGTGGACCTTTTGGTGATCACGGGGCCCCTGGCTTCATGGGATTCCCTGGTTTCAAGGTTGGAGGAACGGTGTAATTGGATCGCCCCCGTCATGGTCATAAAGGGGCAGGATGAGCTGGCAGACCTTGCCATGTGCGCCTTCTCGGTGCTGTCCGGCATGGAGGAGGCCCGATCCTTAGAGTGATCTTTTCTGGGGGGTGTTCCTTTGTCTGTCCTTAAGGATCTTGCGGCTGACTTTGAAACTATTTGCCTTGACGGTTCCTTCGGGGACAAGAAGGTGCTTGTTCACCTCATCCGTCCCGCCGAGGGCTGGAACGGCGGTTTGGTGGTGGTCTTCCACGGCGTCCACGGCACCGCCCTTCCAGATCATGGGAACAAGTACGGTGACCTTGGAAGGCTCGTAGCCTCCCGGGGGGCGGCGGCGGCGGTGGTGGAGACCAGCCGGCTTAGGCGGGACCGGGTCAGCTTCGGCTCCGACAAGAACCGTTGGGCCCGGGAAGCCTTCGCCGGCAAGGACTTTGCCCAGGAGATGGAAGACCTAAGCAGCGCCGTAAGGGGAGCCGTGGAGGCGCTGGAGCCCCGGTGGCTGTGGCTGTGGGGCTTCTCCCTTGGAGGCATAGGCGCCATGCTCTTGGCCTCCGGGGCTTCCCGGATGGTAGGGGTGGAGCCGCCGGTGGACAGGGTCATGGGGGTCGTGACCTCCGGCACCGGCGATACCCTGCGGGGCAACGCGGACCTTGGCATGCTGGAACTGCCGATACTCAACTCCCTGCCCGACCGTTCGGTGCTTCACGAGGGGGCCAAGAACCTCAGCGCCTCGTACTTCGCGGCCTTCAGGGGGACCGAGGACGATCTCTTCAGCGTGGGCTCCTGCCGCCGGCTGGTGGATTTGGTCCCCCTGCCGGAGGAGAACAAGTTCCTCCAGGAGATACCCGGCGTGGACCACTCCTTCCGAACCGTCAACGGGGAGCCCTCCAGGGAGCCCCTAAAGATGATGGTTGACAGGGTGAGGCTTTGGTGGCCTTGAGGTTCTTCGGTTCCAGCTCCAAGGGGGAGGAAGGAGGCTTCGATCAGGGCGACCGGGATCACCTGATGGGGCTTCTGGTATCCATGGGAGCCCTGGTGAGGGAGAACCTGGAGGGGGTGCTAAGGCCCTTCATCTCCTCTGGGGCGCCTGCGGCGGTTCCCGACGACATGCCGGTGGACTCCATGGAGGTCCAGGTGGAGGGGGAGTGCTTAAGGCTCATAGCCCTAAGGCAGCCCTTGAGGGAGGACCTTCGCTTCTGCTTCGCGGTGCTCCGCATAGCCAAGGACCTGGAGAGGATAGGCGATGAGGCCCAGAACGTGGGGGAGGAGCTCTCCCCCCTTGGGGCCTTCAAGATGCCTGAGGAGTGGGAGGAGCTCCCCGCCATGTTCTCCAAGTGCATGGAGATGCTGGACGAGGCCATGGACTGCATGGTTAGGCTGGATCCGGACCTGGCGCTTTCGGTGTTCCGAAAGGATGACCAGGTGGATCTTCTTTGGAGCCGCATGAGGGAGAGGGCGGTGGGGGTCTTCAGCGGTTCATGCGACGTAGGAAGAGAACGGGCCGTTAAGGTGCTGGCCCTTTTGGCGGTGGGACGACACCTTGAGAGGATAGGGGACCACTGCGCCAACGTGGCTGAGCTGGCCTATTTCGTCATAACCGGGCGCAGACTTAGGGGGGAGTCCATCCCCTAAGGCCTGCGCCCGGTTCCTTCCCTTGTTATTGACCTTTAGCACCCCTGGGACTTTTGGCTAATGGGCCCAGCAGCTAGTCAGCCCTGCTTCTCCTGGTCCACGATGGGGTCGCAGAAGGCCGCGTCGGATTCCCAGGGGAAGAGTATCCATGTGTCCTGGCTCACCTGGGTTACGAACTTGTCCACCATGGGGATGCCCTCGGGCTTGGCGTACACCGTGGCGAAATAGGCCTTGGGGAACATCTCCCGTACCACCTTGGCGGTCTTCCCGGTGTCCACCAGGTCGTCGATTATGAGGCAGTTCTCGTCCACCCCTTCGAGGTCCGGTCTCTTGAGGATCTTCATGTCCCCCTGGGATTTAAGGGTATAGCTGGATATGCAAACCGTGTCCACCAGCCGGACTTCCAGCTCCCGGGCCATTATGGCGGCGGGGACCAGCCCTCCCCGGGCCACCGCTATTATCCTGTTCCAGCTCCTAAGCTTAACCAGCTCCCTGGCAAGGGTCCTGCAGTCCCGCTGGATCTGGTCCCAGCTGACCGAGTAAGTCTTGTTGTACCTGTCTTCGGACATGAACCTTCCTCCTCAAGAGCTTTAATTGTATTCCTTCAAGGATATGATAAGCCGCCCCTGGGATGCAACGTCCGGGGCGGTGCTTTTAAGGTTTGAGCCGTAAGTATATCATAGGAAGGGGAGGTGATGTCCTGTGAGGGGTGCATATGTTTGGGCGATGGGGCTTATCCTCTTCCTCGCGGGAAGTGCTTTTGCCGCTCCCGTGCCGGTGTTGAGGGAGGCCGCCATGTGGAAGTTTTATCCCTCCGAAACGGTTCAGGAGGCGTTCTTCCCCTGCTCCATGGCTCCCCAATACTGCGAAAAGCTTGGGCTTAAGGATCCCTCCGGCTTCTACAAGGTTTACTTTGAGGACGGTTTTGTTCTCACATTGCTCTCCTCCGGCGACGTGGTGGAACACTACTACAGGCCTTCGGATAACAACCTGGAGGCCTTCAGGGTGAACCTTGAAAACTACGGGTCTAAGACCTTCCAGGACCTTCCGGAGGGGCTTAAGAAACGGCTTGCCTTGCGGGTTGAGGACATGAGGGCCTACGGGGATAAGCGCTAATGGGGGACTTGAGGTTGGTCGACAAAAATAAAGATGGTTTTTTGTTCCGGTTGTCCCGGTGGCTGATTCAAAGGGTGCTTAAAAGACGCGGTTTGGGGGATGGCCATATGTTTAAGACTAAGACATATTTCGTGAGGTTTTGGGTCTTCTTGGCGGTGCTTGGGGTTGCAGCGATGTTGGGAGCTCTTCCCGTTTTTGCGTTGGACGTGGTGGATGCTCAGGACAGGTACATAAAGATAAGGATAGCCTCTCCTGTCCACAACCTCACGGACATAAGGGTGTGGAGGTCCCGTTACGACCCTTCCGACGCCCTGCCGGAGAAGATGACCCAGTACTTCCAGAACATACTGAAGTCCGCCCCCATGGTGGAGGCCACCCTTCTGGACAAGGAGGTGGGGGCCGGCTGGCCCGTGAGGGGATACGGGCCCAACGACGTGGTGGTGAAGCTCAACCTGGAGGACCTGAAGCTGGACAAGAGGGACCTTTTGGGTTCTGAGATGAGCGCCGTGGCGTACGTCAGGATGACGGTTTACGGGGCGGTGTCCAAGGAGCCCATATACACATGGGTGTCCCGCTCGGACCTTAAGAGGTGGACGCCGGAGTACCGGGACCTTCGGGAGCCCTTCTTTTGGAAGGACTTTGAGGCCTCCGTTTACTGGTCGGCGGTGAAGGATGCCCTCAAGGGTTGTGCCGGGGAGCTGGTATCCCTGAGGCGTGGGTACCGCATCTTAGGCCGCATAGNGGCAGCCGCCCGCCCCGCCGCGGGCCTTGCCTGGGACAGGGACGTCCGGCGGTTCCACGTGAACCTTGGAGCCCAGGAGACCTTGCGGGAGGGGGATGTGCTGCCGGTGGTGAGGTCCACGGTTACCAGGACGGCGGATGGGGAGGAACCGGTGATGCTGTACCCCCAGCGTATAGGCAAGGTTAAGGTGGTGTACGTGAGCCAAATGGACGCTGTGGTGGAGGTCCTGGAGGAGCCCAAGGAATCCCGCATAGAGGTGGGGGACGTGGTAATGGTGCCCTTAACCATCCCAAGGAAGGGATCGTTCTGAGGGATGACCGGGTCTTTTAGCCTTTTGGCAGGAGGTAGGTTAGATGTTTAGTCGCCCAAGGTTTCTTAAGCTCTTATGCCCCTTGGCCTTATCCGCTGGATTGGCCTTGTCCGGCCTTGCCGTCCTATCTCAGCCCGCGGAGGCCAAGATAAAGGTCAGGGCAGTGAAACGTCCTTCCGCCGGTGTGCGGGTTGTAAGGGCTGCTCAAAGGCGGGATCCCTTGATGACCCAGGCCTGGCGGGGCGGCCAGCAGCTGGTGGGGGAGGGAAGGTTGAAGGAGGCGGTGAGGTACCTCCGGGCCTACCTTTCGGTGATGCCCCGCTCGTCCGACGGCTGGTTCTGGCTCGGCAGGGCGTACATGGCCATGGGGGATTTTGAGAGGGCCAGGAACGCCTTCCAGCGGACCTTGGCGGTGGACCCCTACTACCCCTCTTTGCAGCCTGATCGACTGGACGACTCGGGAATAATGCCCCTTTGGCCCGAGATAACGCCCCCTGAGACGGATTGATGTGGCGTGCGTCCCGCGGTTGGTTTATGATGTTTGGGGATTTGTAGAAAAAATTCGAAGCTCAAACCATCCACCTGGGGGGATGCCCTTTGAAGATCAGGCGCCTTCTTACCGTGCTGGATACCCATACCGGGGGGGAGCCCACCCGGATAGTCCTTTCCGGGGGCCCCATACTTAAGGGGAAGAGCATGGTGGATCGCTGGGAGGAGTTCCGCAGCCGCCATGATGACCTAAGGGAGTTCCTGATGAGGGAACCCCGGGGGCACGGGGATATGTTCGGAGCGCTGTTGACGCCTCCCTGTTCGGAGGATGCCCACTGCGGGGTAATCTTCATGGACCCATCGGGATGCCTTACCATGTGCGGCCATGGGTCCATCGGGCTTGCCAGGTCTTTGTTGGAGCTTGGCATGTTAAGGGCCCAGGCCCCCTGCACGGAGGTGGTTTTGGACACCCCGGCGGGATTGGTGAGGGTGGTGGTTGAGGTACGGGAGGACGGTCAGGTGAAAGACGCGGTGCTTGGGAACGTTCCGTCCTTCCTCGTGGCCGATGATCTTGAGATCCGCCTGTCGGACGGTACCCATGTGACGGTGGACGTGGCGTTCGGGGGCAACTTCTTCGCCATCGTGCCCGCAAGGCAGCTGGGGCTCTCCATAGAACCCGGGGAGGCCAGGAGGATACAGGTCTTGGGGTTGGAGATCCGGGAGCTGGTCAACCGAAAGATCCAGGTCTTCCACCCGGAGGAGGAGAGGATCTGCAGGGTGGAACTTGTGGAGTTCTCCCTGGAGGAGGGGGAGAGGCGCTTCCGCAACTGCGTGGTGTTTGGACAAGGGGCCATAGACAGATCCCCCTGCGGAACCGGTACGTCCGCCAAGATGGCGGTCCTAAGCGCCAAGGGAAAGCTCAAACCCCGGGAGGAGTTCGTCCACCGGAGCATAACCGGCAGCGTGTTCACCGGATACGTGGAAGAGGGCCCCGTGATAGGCAGCTTCCGGAGCGTGTTGCCCTTCGTAAAGGGCACCTCAAGCATAACTGGTTTTAACATGCTGATCCAGGAGGACAGGGACGTATTTCCAAGGGGGTTCTTGTTGGGACGTTGATTTATGCCTTGGGTCTTTGGTTCCACACCGCTGGCGGGGGGTGTCCCATGGGAGTTGTTCGCTTTAAGCTAAGGAGGGCTATCGCCCTTTTAACGTCGTCCCTTGTCATCCTGATGTCCTTTGGGTCGTTCTCTTGGGCTTTAGACCATGAGCGCGGGGTGGTGCTGGTCCTCTCCGGCGGCGGGACCAGGGGTTTTGCCCACGTTGGGGTGCTCAAGGTGTTGGAGGAGCGCCAGGTGCCCGTGGTTGGGATAGTGGGCACCAGCATGGGGGCCATCATAGGCGGCCTTTACGCCTGCGGCTACAGCGCCGCGGAGTTGGAGGCGCTGATAAGCAACAACAACATCTTGGACCTGTTGTACGACCGGACCTCCGGACCGTTGCCCGACGCGGCGCTGAACCGCCTTCCCAAGGCCAGGTCCGGCTTTTTGGACTTCTACTTCGACCGGCAGCACAACCGGATAGGCCCAATGGGCGGGATGTCTGCTTCGGGGCTGGTGTCGTTCCTAAACAGGACCATATCCGCCAAGGTCAGGGAAGGCGATTTCTCAAAGCTCCCGATCCCCTTTGCCGCGGTGGCCACGGACCTTGAGACCGGGGAGCCGGTGGTGCTTCGCTCTGGCAACCTGGCGGACGCCATGAGGGCCTCCATGGCAATACCGGGCCTTTTCGAGCCCTGGATGGTGGACGGCAGGATCCTGGTGGACGGAGGGCTTGTGGCGAACCTCCCGGTGGGCATAGCCAAGGAGCTCTTCCCGGGCTTCCCGGTGGTGGCGGTGAACCTCTCGGAAAGGGGCAGGAAGGACCGGAAGGACATAAGAACCCTCTACGACGTGGTGGCCCAGTCCATAAACATAATAACCGCCCCGTCCATAGCCGCGGAGGCCGCAAAGGCGGACATCCTAATAGGTCCTGACGTGTCCCGTTTCGGCCTTTTGGACCCCGGCGGATACGGGGCCATCGTGGAAAGCGGCGCTAGGGCCGCCAGGGCGGCGTTGGATTCCCGTCCGTTGCGGGATGAAGGACTGCGGCATGCGAAGAAGGAAACCCGGGAGGACAGGGCCCCTTTGGTAAAGAGGGTCATCATAGAGGGCTTGCCTGATTCCATGGCGCAGGACCTTATGGGCCGCTTCTCGTCCTGGATAGGGAGTCCCGTGGACATGAACGCCGTGTCCGACGCGGCGGAGGAACTCATGAGGAGGGACGAGTTCCTGGCGGTGAACGGATACGCCAAGGAAGAAGATGGCGGGGTGGCGGTTGTCATGTCCTTCCAGCGAAGGCCCCCCGTTGAGGTCTCGGTGGGTGGTTATGCCACAAACCTTCACTCCCAGCGGTGGGTTTCCCTTTCGGCGGTAAAAAGGGACCTTGCGTCCCCGGGGGACGTGGGGGAGCTGCAGCTCAGGGTGGGAGACCACTGGGGAGGCGTTTTGCGCTATTTCTCCCCTTACGATGGCAACTCCCAGTGGGGCTTGGCCTTCACCGGCCGGGAGGAGGAGATATCCCCCGAGGGGCTTGAGGCTTCCCGATGGGAGCGGTACGGCTTAAGGGTGCTTAGGTACTTCGACAACGGCAGGACCAGGATCGGGGCGGGGGTCATGGCCGAGCGGATAGAGATGGACGGCAGCTCCAGCTCTTTCGGCCCATATCTATACTTCTCATACGACAACACGGACTCCAGGAACTTCCCCACCAACGGTTACGCCGTTGAATCGAACCTGTGGGCCCCTGATCTCGAAAGGGTTTTGTCAAGGACGGTCTTCCAGCGCTACGTCCCTTGGAAGGACAAGTGGAGGGTGGTTCTGAGCGGAGGCATTGAGACCGGGGACGGCGACGACCCGCCCCACAGGGCTTACCTGGGGGACCAGGAGGAGCTTTACAGCCTGGGGGATAGACCCCTTTGGGGAGACCAGGCGGCGTGGTTTAGGTTTGCCGTGTCCGGCACGGTCATGCAGACCTGGTGGGGCAGGGTTAACGCGGAGTTCTTCGGCACCGCGGGGATGGTCATGAGGGATTGGAGCAGGAGGGATGACTCCTGGGAGGTGGGGCTTGCTCTGTCCATACCGGGACAGTTCTTCAACGGCCGTTTTATAACCGTCTACAACAAGGACGGTAGGGTAACCTTTGGATTCTCCATAGGGGAGCCCATATGGTGGAACGGCCCCCTGCCCTAGGCTTGGTCTCACATGGGGTGCCGATGCGGCAATGCGGCGGGTCTATGGAAAAAGTACAGATCCCGGGGGACGTGGTGATCCCCCGGGATCCTTTTTGCCCCGCATCGAGGGTACGGGCTGGTTACTCCGTGGTCCCCTCCATGGCCTTTACAAGAAGCCCCAGGGTTCTGCACACCGGGGCGTCCATCTTTGCCGCGCGGCATATGCGGGCTATCTCCAGCGACAGGGCGTCTATCTCGGTGGGCCTTCCGGCTTCGATGTCCTGGAGCATGGAGGATTTGTTGTTGCATGTGGCCTCCATGACCCGTCTTACCACATCCAGCGTCTTTTGGGGGTCCATTTTAACGCCCATGAGGTTGGCGGCAAGGGCCACCTCATGCACCACCGCATCAACGATCTTAAGGCAAGGGGACTTGAGGAGGCCGCCGTTCGGGATCCGGAGTATTGCGGTGAGTGGGTTGATGCAGCAGTTCACCGCGGCCTTTTGCCACAGGTCCCCCAAGGGGTCGTTGGAGAGCCGCGCGTTGAACCCTGCGGAGCGGAGCGCCTGGGCCAGGTCCGAAAGATCCCTGCCCCACAGGGACCCCAATGCGATCTCCCCGTCTCCTCCCCACAGCACCCTATCCCCGCTCAGGCTCGCCCCGTAGGTGCAGACCCCCGCCGCCGCCCTATCCCTGCCAAGGGTCTGTTCCAGCCTCTCCAGGTTCCCAAGGCCGTTCTGCAGCGTTACCGCCGCCGCCCCCTGGGGAAGGGCCTTGAGAAGGTAATCGCAGACTTGGGGTGTGTGGTAGGACTTCACCGCCACCAGGGCATAGGTTGGGTTGAAGTCCCTGGCCTCGGCGGGGCTGGCGGCGATGGGCACCGATGCCCGCAGCAGGTTGCCGTGGCGGTCCTGATAGGTTATGTCCTTTTTTGATCCCCCTGTCCCCCCGTGGTCCCTTAAGACTCCGAGGATCGGCACCCCCGCGAGGCTCAGTTGGCAGGCTATCCGGCCCCCCAGGGCTCCAAGCCCCAGGATGAGTATCCTTGGGGTCATCCCCTAAAGCCCCTCCAGATCGGAGGGGTCCATGGAGAACCCGTGAAGGTCTTCCGGGAAGCTTTGGGAGCGCACCTCTTGGGTGTAACGGCTCAGGGCCTCAACCATTAGCTCCCTGCCGTTAAGGTAGCGCTTGACGAACTTGGGCTTGAAGGCGTCGAAAAGACCCAGGATGTCGTGGAACACCAGCACCTGGCCGTCGCAGAAGGGGCCCGCTCCTATGCCTATGGTGGGGATCGAGAGCCGCTCGGTTATGAGCTTCGCCAGAGGGGTGGGCACGCACTCAAGCACCACCATGCATGCCCCCGCCTCCTGCACGCTTAGGGCGTCCTCCAGCACCTTACTTGCCCTTTCCCGGTCCCTGCCCTGAACCCTGAAGCCCCCAAGCTGGGTGGCGCTTTGGGGGGTGAGGCCCACGTGGCCCACCACCGGGATTCCCGCCCTTACTATGGCACCTATGGCGTCCCTTCTGGAGGTTCCCCCCTCCAGCTTAACCGCGTCAACCCCCGCCTCCTTTATCAGCCTTCCGGCGTTTCTAACCGCCTCCTCCGGGGATACCTCGTAGGACAGGAACGGCATGTCCCCAACGATGAAGGGCCTTTTTGCCCCCCTTGTAACCGCGGAGCAGTGCATCAGCATCATATCCATGGTGACCGGCACCGTGGAGCTGAACCCGTGCTCCACCATCCCGGCGGAGTCCCCCACCAGTATGGTGTCCGCCCCCGCCTCCTCCGCCATCTGGGCCTGCCAGTGGTTGTAGGCGGTGTGCATGACTATCTTCTGTCCCTTCGCCTTCATATTGTGAAGGTCCGGTATGCTGACCTTTCGGTTTTCCATGGCCTCAACCTCCTACGGATACAGGGCCGTTGTCTATCAGCCTTGTGCTGCCCACGCGGACCGCCAGCAGCAAGCGTCCAGTGCCAGATAGCTCTTCCAAGTCCTCAAGGGTCTCCGGGTCCACCAGGTTGACGTACTCCACCCGAACCCTTGGGTCCTCCGGAATGGCGGACATGGCGGCGGCGATTATCTCCCGGCAGCTCTTCCCCTTATGGGCCTCTTCCTGGGCCCTTCGGATGGCCCTGGAAAGGCAAAGGGCCAGCTCCCGTTCCTCCCCTGACAGGTAAACGTTCCGGCTGCTCATGGCCAAGCCATCCTCCTCCCGGACTATGGGGCAGCCTATCACCTCCACGTCCATGTTGAGGTCCCGCACCATGCGCTGGATCACTTTAAGCTGCTGGTAGTCCTTCTCCCCGAAGTATGCCCGATCGGGTTTCACCAGGTTGAAGAGTTTTAAGACCACCGTGCAGACCCCCCGGAAGTGGCCCGGGCGCCTTGCGCCGCACAGCCCCTTGGAGAGGCTCGTCTCCTCCACCCAGGTGGAGAAATCCGATGGGTACATGTGAGCGGGCTCCGGGGCGAAGACCAGGTCAACCCCTGTGGATTTCAGAAGCTTGAGGTCCCTTTCAAGGTCCCGGGGATACCTGGAAAGGTCCTCCGATGGGCCGAATTGGGTTGGGTTTACGAAGATGGAGACCACCGCCGTCCGGTTCTCCCTGCGGCACCGCTCCGCCAGGGATAGGTGCCCCTTGTGAAGGTATCCCATGGTGGGGACGAACCCCACCTGGTCCCTTCCCTTTAACGCCTCCCTGAGCTCCTCAGGGGTTCTCGCCAATCTCACGGAATCGTCCTCCCCCCACATTTTGGGCTTTGGGTAGGAAAAATCCTGCCCCAAACGAACCAAGCCCCCGTTAGGTCAAGAGGGGGCTTGGGACTGATTTATCCGGTCCTGTCCTTGGTTCAGCAGACCGCCCCGTGGTCCTCCCGATGGATCACCGATGTGGGGCGGTTGTCCTGATCCACCAACACCACCCTTGGCTGATGCCCCTCCGCCTCCTCGGGGGTCATCCATGCGAAGGCCATTATTATAACCTTGTCCCCCGGCTGGACCAGCCTGGCGGCGGCGCCGTTGAGGCATATGGTGCCCTTGGGGCCCGATATGACGTAGGTCTCCAGGCGGTTGCCGTTGTCTATGTCCACCACCTGCACCGCCTCGCCGGGCAGGATGCCCGACAGCTCCAGAAGGTCCTCGCCGATGGTTACGCTGCCCACGTAGTGAAGGTTCGCCTCGGTAACCGTGGCCCTGTGAATCTTGCTCCTGCACATTTTAAGGAACACGCGCATCTCCTCCGAAGGGTTCTTCTCGTTCTCTTCCCCTTTTAGGGGTTTTTACCTATCCCATTATAAGGGAAACCATCCATGTGGTGTCCTGTAGGCCTTGGTATATTACACCCAACGAAGGCAGTTTGCTTAATCGAAGAGGGGAGGAATGGCAGATGAAGCGTAAGATGGTTGGAGCTTTGTTGATGGCCGCCCTTCTGGGGCTGGTGGTGGCGGGATCCGCCATGGCGAGGCCCGTTGGGTATGGCGATGGTTTTGGTTGGGACATGGGTGGAGGAATGGGACCTGGGCACCATAGGATGATGGGAGGCGGCTTTTGCGGGGGCCCCGTGGATCCCAAAGACGTGCCCAAGGACGTTCAGGACATGATGCGGGAGGCCCAGCGGCTGCAGCTCCAGATGCGGCTGGCCTTGACGGAGGACAAGGTGGACGCCGGCAAGGTCCGCTCCCTTTTCGAGAGGATCCACGAACTTCGCGGCAAGATAGGCCGCTGGCGGGGTCGAGGAGGCCATAAAGAACGCCGCTTCCCGCCAGTAGCGGTATCACTCGCAAGGGGCCGGCAAGACGGTTCTGGGGCGCTTAAACCAAGCGCCCCATTTGTTATGTTTTTAGCACCCCGCGCTTACCGGTGGAGGGCTAGAACTTGAACCCCAACAGGTTCCACATGTTGAGGAAACCAAGGAAGACCGCCCCCAGGCCGAAGCAGAGGAGGAACAGGGGAAGCTCAAAGGGCTTCGAGTCGGAGGGGCGCCTCATGAGGGCTGCCGTGGGTGGTATTAGAAGGAGGCCGCAAAGGAAGGGCATTACGAAGAGGGCTTTGGCCTGCCATGGTATCCCAATGCGGAAGCTGTAGCCCATGAGGGAGTCGCACAGCTTAAGCCCCAGGAGGAACGCCCAGGCCAGGATCCAGAATCCCAGCATCCAAGCCCACTTCCGGTGCCACATAATGGGTTCCTCGTACCACCGGGTTGATTTGGCTTTGAACGATCCAATGGAGAACATCGCAGCGGAGATGAGCAGCGCCAGTCCGAAGCCCCAGAGAAGCGCCCTTGTGGCCTTGGGGGTTTCCTTGAAGGGCACCGGCTCGTAGGTCTCGTAGGCGTCACCTATGAAGAGGTACTTGACCTTCCCCTGTGAATCCCTCCGAACCGCCAGATAGGTGTTGTGATCCTCCGAGAAGAAGAGGTCTTTGCCAATGGGGCGGAACTGCTGGGTGCCGCGGTCCCAGGTCTTAGGGTATGAAACCGTAAGGGTTCCGTCCTCGGAATCAGATACGGTCAGGGGAGGTTCCAGCATCAGGTACGCCTTTTCCACGGTGCTTCTGGAGTACCGGATGTGCCTGTAGCTGCCGCTTATGTGCCCTTGGGTGGGCTTAGGGGCCTGCGGGGCGTCCTGGTTGGTTAAGGGTGTGGCCGACGGCGCGGCGGGTTTTGCGGAGGAGTTGCCGGAAAGATAGCGCTCCGCCAAAGCCTCCTTCAAGTGGTCCCTCATGGACGACACGTCGCCGTTGAAGGCCACGAAGAAGCCGAAGGACCTTTGGGGGGCCAGGAACAGGAGGCTGGTGAAGCCGTCCACGTCTCCTCCGTGCTCAACCCCTTCTACGCCGCCCGCCCGGCTGCAGTACATCCCCAGCGTGGCCCCCTGGATGGAAGGGTGGTTGAAGAAGGCGGGTTTAAGGAGGTTTTTCACCGCCCCCTTGGGGAGTACCTGCCGGCCGTTTAAGTACCCGTCCTTTAACAGGGCCCTTATCAAGTTCCCCATGTCCCGGGCGGTGGAGCAGAAGGAGATGGCGGGGGCCTCTTTGAAGTATGTCTGCTGGGCCGGGCAGGGATCCGGCCCCGAGTAGTAGCCGGTTGCCAATTCCCTTTCCATGGGCTGGTCTATGGTGAAGCCGCTTTGGGTCATCCCAAGGGGGGTTAGGATGGTCTTCTTCACCAGGGATTGGAAGTTGCGCCTTGCGGCTTTTTCCGCGGCGGCCCCCGCGAGGGCCATGCCGTAGTTGGAGTAGCAATAAACCTCTCCCGGCGGGAAGACCCGTCGGGGCATTATGTGGTTAAGGGATTTTGAGAAGGTCACTTCCGCCACCGGGTCCTCCGCTTCGGTGCCGATCCACCGGTCTTCAAACCCCCCGGTGTGGGTTAGAAGGTTCCGTATGGTCACCGGCGAACCCCAGGGGGCTTCAGGCACCGAGATGCCCTTGAGGTAGCGGTTCACGTCGTCGTCCAGTGACATCTTGCCCTGTTCACAGAGGGTTAGCACCGTGAGGGAGGTCAGCACCTTTGATATGGAGGCGGTTCTCACCACCGAGTTGGCGGTCATGGGGCTGTGGAACGCCAGGTCTGCGGCGCCCACCCCGAAGCAGGATATGACCTTGTCGTTGTGGACCGCCACGAAGACGGCGCCGGGCACGTGGTTGGCCCTCATCAGCCCCTCCAGGAGTCCCCTGGTGAAGGACTCGAAGTCTGAGGGGTTTATGGTTCCCGGGGCGTTGGCGGGGGCGCCTCCCTCCGCGGGGTTGAGGTTGGGTAGCAGCAGCGACAGGGCCATTACGATGGCAACGGTTAAGGTCCTAATGACGCCCATTGGGACACCCCCGGTGTTGTGGTTGGTTCCTTCAGGCTATTTTAAGGTATTTCCCGTCCCTTGGGGATCATCGGAGGGGGATCAACTAAGTTAAAATGCAGGCTGCTGGTGGTGAAGTGGTGAAGATCCATGGGATGGACAAAAGTGAAGGGGAGATCCTAATCTTAGGATCTCCCCGGCGGTTCAAGAGAACCGCAGTCCGGAATGGCTACCGGCTCCACCTCGTTCCTATTCGGTTGTGATAAACGGTTTCCCATGGGCTATTTGGGCTCTTCCCCCCTTTCGAGCGTCTTGTGCTTCAGGGCCGCTCCACCTGATCTCAAGGGGTTCACCTTGAGGACGCTAACCGCCGTTCAATCCCCTTTGATCTGTGTTGCCCGCTGATAGGATGTGGCGGCTTCCGCTGTTGCTTACGCCCTCTTGGATCCGTCCTTTGCTTCGGGATCCCCGTACGTGCCCTCGGTAGCAAAAGTCTGCGATGCGATGACCCGTTTCCCGCGGACCCCCCGGCCCTTCTATTCAACGCCCTTCTTCTTGTTCAGCTAGATGATACAAGACATCGTGGCCAGGGTGCAAGGGTGACAAAGGTCATCCAGAGCAGAATAAATGGGCGAAAATCGGACAATGGTCCATTTTTCGCCCATTTTCTTGCCTTTGTTTTATTGTTTGATTGGAATTTTCTGTCTCTTAGTATTCCCAGTGGAAGTCATGGAGCCCCGCGTTGAGAAGCCGGCGCTTCATGTCCTGGGATATGGCCTCCAGGTCCTGCTGGGTCTTGCCCTCGCAGCGGGCCACTATGACCGGCTGGGTGTTGGATGCCCGCACCAGTCCCCATCCGTTGGGGTATATTATGCGGACCCCGTCAACGGTTATGGCCTCGTGGTCCTTGAGGGCCTCCTCTTTAACCCGCTCCACCACCTGGAACTTGACGTCGTCGGGGCAGTCTATCCGGGTCTCCGCGGTGCTGGGGTAGTAGGGGATGCGGGACATGATGTCCGACAGCTTCTCATCGGTGTTGGAGAGGATCCGAAGGAGGCGTCCTGCGGCGTAGAAGGCGTCGTCGAAGCCGTAGAACTCGTCGGCGAAGAACATATGTCCTGAAACCTCGCCGGTAAACAGGGCGTTGAGCTCCTTCATCTTGGCCTTGATGAGGGAATGTCCGGACTTCCACCACACCGGCCGTCCTCCCATTCGCTCCGCCTCCTCGGGCAGCGCCATGGAGCTCTTGACCTCCACGATGACGTCCGCGCCGGGGTGCTTGGGAAGTATCTCGGTCCAGTAGAAGATCATGAGCCGGTCCCCCCATATGACCTCACCCTTGTCGTCCACCACCCCTATCCTGTCGGAGTCCCCGTCGAAGCCTATGCCCACGTCCGCCCCGGTGGAAAGCACGGTCTCTATGAGCTTCGGCAGGTTCTCCCGCTTGGTGGGGTCCGGATGGTGGTTGGGGAAGGTCCCGTCGGGTTCGCTGAAGAGCTCTACCACCTCGCAGCCCAGGCGCCGGAGCATCTCCGGCGCGAAGAGCCCCCCTGTGCCGTTGCCGGAGTCCACCACAACCTTGAGCTCCCTGGGCCCAAGGGTGATCTTGGAGACCAGCATGGATATGTAGGCCTCCTTGATGTCCTCCCGCCTTACGCTTCCCTTGACATCGGAGATCTTTATGCGCCCATCCTCGATGATCCGCCGGATGTTCTGGATCTCCTCGCCGTACAGGGTGACCTTGCCGAACGCCAGCTTCAGGCCGTTGAACTCCTTGGGGTTGTGGCTTCCGGTCACCATTATTCCCCCGTCAACCCCGAAGTGGTGGAGGCTCCAGTAGAAGCATGGGGTGGCCACGGTGCCCAGGTCTACCACCTCCACCCCGGCGTCGGTGAGCCCCTCTATGGCGGCGTCCATTATCCTCCTGGTGGATAGCCTTACGTCGCCCCCAACCGTTGCCCTGTTGACCCCCCTCTCCACGAGGAAGGTCCCGTATGCCTGAGCTATGAGCCGGACGTTATCCGATGTGAGCTCCTCCTCCGCCAGACCCCTTATGTCGTACTCCCTGAATATGTGAGGTGGTACCTTGGGCATTTGATCGCCTCCCATTTCGTTATGGAATGGGTAAATTTTACCATCTTTTTATCCCTCCGCTTCACCAGGCTGGCCGAAGGATATAAAATCACGATTGGGTTCGCATACTTAAACCCTTTGGGGTTGGAGGCTTTAAAATGGAACTTTTTAACGGTCCCTGTGGGGATTTGATGGGCAGGATATCCCATGCCTTCGACGCTTACGTGGGCTCCTTCGGGGAGGAGGGAGAGCTCCCCTACCTTATGGAGCTGAAGCGAAGGCACTCCTACCGGGTTCGGGAGGAGGCCTTGGCCATAGCGTTAAGCTGCGGCGTTGAGGGGGAGGATCTTTGCCTTGCGTTCTCCGTGGGGCTTATGCACGACCTGGGGCGCTTTCCCCAGTACAGGCTTTACCGCACCTTTAACGACTCCGCATCCCAGGACCACGGGGACCTTGGGGCCCAAGTCTTGAGGAGTGAACTGAATTGGCTCAAGGACCACATGGGGGATAGGCTCTGGAGCCTTACGCTGTCGTCCGTGGAGCTGCACAACAAGCGGGTACTCCCCGATGGACTGTCCAAGGAGGAGGAGGAGTTCTGGGCTCGGCTGGCGAGGGACGCGGACAGGTTGGACGTCTACCGGGTCATCGTTGGGCACCTGGAGAGGGGGACCATAAGGACCGTGATCCCCCGCCTTGTGGACGTATCGTCCCCCCCGTCGGAGGAGCTGGTGCAGGAGCTCCTGACCCGCCGCAGCGCCGACTACTCCATGGTCAAGAGCCTTGGGGACCTTCTTCTGATCCAGATATCCTGGGCCTACGACATGAGTTTTCAGTGGTCCGCCCTGCAGGTGCTCCGCCGGGGCATCGTGCATAGGATAGGCCGCTTCATCCCGAAGACCAAGGGCTCCTTAAGTGTGATCGACGACGTTTTGAACTGCCTTGACCGGCTCTCCAACGCTTCCATTGGAGCCTACCGTCCCTCCTGTGCCGGGACCCTTGCGATCTAGCCTCAACCAGAGAACTTCGATCCTTGCCGCGGCCCATGGGTCCGCCCCAAATCCGGGGCGGATTTTTTTGTTTAATTTTCGCCGCCCTCTTTGCAAGTAAATTCACAACTGTTATGCTTTTCTTGGACTTCGATGCACCCCTTGGCAGTTTAGCAAAGGAGGCGTGGTGCAATGTTAAAGCAGGAGGCCTTCTCCCGGTTGGAGGAGATCCTTTGCAGGTACCCAAGGCATCAGCGGTTCCTCTTGGCGTTTCTGCAGGATGTGCAGCGGGAGTTTCGTCACGTTCCCAGGGAGGCCATGGAGCTGGCGTCTTCGCGGCTCATGGTCCCCTTGAGCCGGGTCTACTCGGTGGCCACCTTTTACAAGGCCCTGAGCCTAACCCCCAGGGGGCTTAAGACCATAAAGGTCTGCATGGGCACCGCCTGCCACTTGAGGGGGGCTCCTAAGGTGTTGGAGGCCATCGAGGGGGAGCTTGGCATCCGATGCGGGCAGACCACCGCTGATGGGCTCTTCTCCGTGGAGGCGGTCAACTGCCTTGGGGCCTGCGCCTTAGCCCCGGTGGTGATGGTGGAGGAGTCCTGTTACGGGGCCATGAACCCCTCCAAGGTTCGGGAGATGCTTGAGAGGGAGAGGGAGGGGCTGTGATGAGGTTTTCTTCCCCCAGGGATCTTGAGTCTTACAGGGCGGATCTTCTGAGTCGGCCCAAGCCCCCGGTGTCCATTAGGGTGTGTGCCGGGACCGGTTGTCTTGCGGGGGGCAGCGAAAGGGTCTTCCGGGCCCTGTTGGAGGAGGCCCAGAGGGCGGGTTTCAAGGGCCCCTTGGACTTCGAGGCCAAGTGCTCCGGGTGCCACGGCTTCTGCGAGGAGGGGCCCCTTGTGGTCTGCCGTATCCAGGACCGGGAGCTTTTTTATCGAAGGGTACGGCCCGAGGACGCAGGGGAGCTAATGGCCTCCCTGAGGGAAGGCGTCGTTTTGGAACGCCTTCTCTACCGGGAAGGGCGGCGGACCTTTGAATCGGAGTGCGAGATACCCTTCTACTCGGGGCAAACCCGGAAGGTCCTGGGCCGCTGCGGCAAGGTGGATCCCAAGAGCCTTGACGACTACATAGCCGCGGGCGGTTACTCCGCCCTGGTGAAGGCCCTTGGCATGGAGCCCGCGGCGATCATAGACGTGGTGGACCGGGCGGGCTTGCGGGGAAGAGGCGGCGGAGGTTTCCCCGCGGGGCGCAAGTGGGCCTCCTGCAGGGCCGCTTCCGGGAAGCACAAGTTCGTCCTCGCCAACGGGGACGAGGGGGACCCGGGGGCCTTCATGGACCGTAGCCTCATGGAGGGGGATCCCCACTCGGTGCTGGAGGGCATGATCATAGGGGCCTATGCGGTGGGGGCCTCCAAGGGGTTCATATACGTGAGGGACGAGTACCCCCTGGCGGTGGAGAACCTGGGCTTTGCCATAAAAAGCGCCAGGGAGGCGGGGCTTTTGGGCAGGGGGATATTGGGGACCGGTTTCTCCTTCGACGTTGACATATGCCGCGGCGGCGGGGCTTTCGTCTGTGGCGAGTCCTCCGCCCTCATGGCATCCATAGAGGGGCGTCCCGGGGAGCCCAGGGTCAAGTACATCCGTTCCACGGAGAGGGGATTGTGGGAGTGTCCCACGGTGCTGAACAACGTGGAGACCTGGGCAAACGTGCCAATCATAATAAACGAAGGCCCCGATGGATACAGGGCCCTTGGTACCCCAGGCAGCCCCGGCACGAAGGTGTTCTCCCTGGTGGGTAAGGTCAAGAGGACCGGCCTTGTGGAGGTCCCCATGGGGGCCACCCTCCGGGAGATAATCTTCGACATAGGAGGCGGCATGAGGGGCAGGGGGCGCTTCAAGGCGGTTCAGACCGGGGGGCCATCGGGGGGGGGCCTGCCGGAGGATAAGCTGGACCTGCCGGTGGACTTCGACCGGCTCACCATGGAGGGGTCCATGATGGGCTCCGGCGGGATGATAGTCATGGACCACAGGACCTGCATGGTGGACGTGGCGAGGTACTTCGTTAGCTTTCTTGAGATGGAGTCCTGCGGCAAGTGCGTTCCCTGTCGGGAAGGCCTTAGGGCCATGC
>JAOACP010000007.1 GCA_026417795.1 Thermanaerothrix sp. | reverse complement strand
GGCATGACGCTTCCCACCGAGAAGATAACCTTTGACATATGGCGTTTCATGGTGAACCTCAACGTCATGGGAGTGGTTTACGGAACGTATTCCGCCATCCCGATAATGAGGGAACAGGGGTTTGGCCATGTGGTTAACGCCGGTTCCATTGCGGGCCTCGTGCCGGTGCCGTACCAGGCGGTTTACGCCGCCACGAAGGCGGCGGTCATATCCATGACCGAAAGCCTGCAATACGAGCTTGAATCCGAGGGTCTGAAGTTCAGCGTTTTCTGCCCTGGCAACGTGAGGACCCCAATATTCGGCGACTTGGAGCCTCCGGCGGACTCCATATCGGTGGAGGAGGCGGTGGATGCCATATTCCAGGGGATGGAGTCGGGACAGGTGGTTATAGCGTTTCCTGAGTTTGCCGCCAAGATGGGGGAGCTGTATCGGTTGGATCGCAAGACCTTTGACGGCCTGGCGAGGGCCATGGCGGCGGAGCGGCGGGAGAACTACCGGACCAAGGGGACGTACTTCTAGGAGTCCTCCATGCGGCCAAGGGCTGGTGCTGGCCGCGGCTTATTCCGGAGCGGAAGGGTTATCCTTAAGGCGCTGAACCTCGTCCAGTATGCCTATCATTATGACGAGAAGCCCTCCGTTGGCGGTCAGTATCATCCCAACCAACCAGCCTGGGATTAGGTTGCGGATCAGCATGGAGGCTCCAAAGAGGATGGAAGTGCCGTTCATGGCCAGCTGAACCCGCCATAGGTTTACGAGGGGGGAGGGTGTTCTTGCCCTCCCCATATTGCTTATGGCCGCCAGCGTTTCCTTTTTTGACCTTGTGAGGCTCTTAAGGCCGAGCGCCCCTCCCGCCAGGTTTAGAATGGCGATCAAGAGGGTAAGTAGGTTAATAAGCCTTCCTGGAACCAACGAAGATGCGGTTCCAAGGGCTGCCATCACGATCCCCAGTGGAATGCCGGCGGCTGAGGAAATGGACATCCCAAGCGGTGTACTCCCGGTGGACATGACCTGAACTGACATTATTATGAGGAGCAACCCCATCTGGGCGTCGCTGGAGAAGCGGATCATCCCAAAGCTTACGGGTATGAGGGTTATCCCTAGAACCGCCATGAATGTGCCGGTTACCAGCATCATGGCTTTTCCCATGGGCATTATCCTGAGGCTTGTCCAAGGGGCATCGGTGCCGTAGCTTTCCCGTATGCGGATCAGCATGATGCCAAGGGCGTACATTGAGGCTCCGTAGGCCAGGGTTATGCTCCAGACCGATTTCTCCGACAGGCGTCCGGTGGCTGCTAGGATTATGGCCAACCCAAGCATGAAGGACAGCAGGTATGCGGTGCCGCACATGGCCGGAAGGCGCTTTAGCATCCCCCCTTGGGCCCTCCAGGCCCGCATCTTGTCCTTGGATATGGCCATCTCCGCTCCTTGGGCTGTCCCGACCGCGCAAAAACACAATGCCAGGACCCATGCACTCCAGTATTCCGGCGTATCGGGCAGGAATGACGTGAGCATGCCAAGCAGCATGAGCGCCATACCGAAAGAAAGCCTTAACGGCCCTGGCCCTGACTCGCCGATCGGCGACCTCCCTATGGCGGTGGATTCCAGGCCGAACATGAACGTCATAAGCCCCAGGAATCCCTTTTGGTATATCGCTATGGGGCTCCAGAGCAAGCCCAAGATGCCCGCGGTGGCTGCCACGGTCCCAGCGGTTAAGATTACCGCCCCTTCCGGGTGAAACGGCCTGGCGTTGCTCATGTCAGAACGCCCCCTGTCTTCGTTGTGGCGTTGCTTGAGTGATGATAAAATTTAAACACATTATAAGCCATGAGGATGGCAGTTGTTGAAACTCATCCGCTTGGCGTTCGTTGGTTTGATAACAGGTGAGGAGGGGGTAGCAGTGGTTAATGTAAATTTTTGTACCTGCGTAGACAAGGCTTGTTCCGCCCATCCTTCGAACCACCAGGAGGGCTGCACTCCTTGCATAGCCAAGAACCTGGCGGAGGGCTGCATACCTGTTTGCTTTTACCGGAAGATAGACCCAGATATGCCAAGGGAGCAGGATTACTCTTTTCGTGGCTTTGCCAGGTTTGTAATGGACCGGATGGAAGGTTGAAGAAAGTTCCGGTTGGGCTTTGTCGCCACCTGGCTTGATGCCCACTTAAGAGGATGCCGCGGGTCAAGGTGGATGACGGGATTCGAGGGCCCAAAGACGCAAAAAACCGGGGTTCTCGACTCCTTGAGGACCCCGGCCTTGTTTATAGGTGGTGCCGGGGGGGGGACTCGAACCCCCACGTGGTTGCCCACGGCGGATTTTGAGTCCGCTGCGTCTGCCATTCCGCCACCCCGGCGCAAGAAAGCGATGATATAGATACCACAGGGAGCCCCTGTTTGTCTACCCCTATGGGAAATCCCGGCGGCCTGTGGTATAATAATCAAAATATACATACAAAAATGACCTTGAAAAATAGGCTCTTTCCCTGATCTTTAGCTTCCTGCGGTGCTTTATCCTGGGATCTGGAGGTGGTTTAGATGATCGGTTCCAGATGGATAAGGTACGGTTCCCTCTTTTCGTTTCTGCTTTTCATGACTTGGATGGGGTACAGGCACCAGGTTGTTGGAGGAGGTCCTTCCGGGGTGCCTCCGGTGGACGCCCTTTGTCCCTTTGGAGGCCTGGAGAGCCTTTACGCGTACTTGAGGGAGGGTGTCTTTCTTAAGAGGACCGCTCCAAGTTCGCTGATCCTTTGGGGCGTGGTGGCCTTGATGACGATTGGCATTGGACGGGTTTTCTGTGGCTGGATATGCCCCCTTGGGGCCCTGGGGGAGATGGCGGGCATGTTGGGGAAGCGTCTGGGTCTTTCCCGTGCCTTGCAAAAGTTTGAGCCCTGGGGCAGGTTCGTAAAGATCTTGATCCTTGCGGCGGTGCTGATCCTTACGTGGTCCTTTGGAACCCTTGTGATGAGGCCTTACGACCCCTGGGTCAGCTGGGCCCATATGAGCGCCGGGTGGGATGAGATTTCATCGTCTCCATTCGGTTTCCTCGTCCTGTTCATCTTTGTGCTTGGAGCTGCCATGTTGGCGTCCCGTTTCTTCTGTCGGTACCTCTGCCCATTGGGAGGGGCGCTGTGGTTTCTGCAGCTTATGAGCCTGACTAAAGTGAGGCGGGACGAGGGGACGTGTATAAACTGCGGGGCCTGCGACAGGGCCTGCCCCATGGGGATCGCGGTTTCCAAGGCCCGCGCGGTGTCCGATGGGGACTGCATATCCTGCGGAGAATGCGTGGGGGCCTGCCCCGTGAGGGGAACGCTGGGGTTCAGCTTGAAGGGGCTTAGGGTGGCTCCATTGGTGGTTGGGATTGCGGGGCTGATGGTGTTTTTGGGGGCCTACGGCGTCGCCCGGTATGCCGGGTTTTGGCGGACCTACTATGGGGCCTCGAAGGAGGCCGCATCGGACCCGGTGGAGGGGATCTTTGGGTGGATGACGGTGGAGCAGGCCTCAAAGCAGGTGGGGCTGCCGGTGGAGGAGTTCATAAGGGCCGCGGGGCTTGACGAAGGGGTTCCTAGGGATGTGGCGCTTAAGAAGATACCGGGGGTTGATGATGAGAAGGTTAAGGACTCCGTCAGGGCTTACCTGGCTTCAGCCCCGCAGGACAAGAAATCCGTTCCGGATCCTGACTCCATAAAGGGCAGCCAAACCCTTGGGGAGGTGGCTTCCATCTACGGACTCGACGAGAGGCGGATACTCAAGGCCGCCGGATGGCCGGAGGACCTTGCGGAGTCGAAGGACGTGCCCTTGAGGGAGCTGGCCAAGAAGGCTGGAAGTGAGGTTTCATCCATCCGGGAAGCGGTCATGGGTTTGCTTAGGCAAACACGTAAATAGTTTCCTTGTGCTTGAGCTTTGATTAGGGCTAAGCGTTATTTAGGTTAAGAAGGGGGGTATTTTTGCATGAAGGGCAGCTGCTTAAACCGGTTCAGCATCAAAGCCAGGCTTTTGGCCATGATAGCCCTTCTGAGCCTGGTCCTTGCGGCGGTGGTTTCCATGGGAATATACCTCGAGAAGAGGTCCTTGGGTTTGGCCGATACCATGTACAACGATTTCTTCGTGCCATCGGTGCTTGCCATGGACTGTCTTGTGCACGGCCGCGCCATCCAGGGCAACCTTTTGAGGATCACCTTTGCCTCCGATCCCGCTAAGGTTGAGCAGCTGGCCAGTGACATCGCCAGGAGGGCGAAGCAGGTGGATGAGAACATATCCCGGTGGGAGAACACCGTGTTGACAGATTACGAAAAGGAGCGCCTCCCCAAGGCTAAGGAGCTGCTGAAAGCTTATAGGGCCGTGTTGCGGGAGGCTTTGGACCTTGCAAGGTCCGGCCGCGGGGAGGAGGCCCGGGAGCTCTTCGAGCAGAGGGGCTTCCCCGCCTTTGAGGAGTATCAAAAGGAGATGAGGGCTCTTTCTGATTACCTGCGCAATGAGGCGGCCAAGAGGAACCAGGACAACCGCAGGTACTCCGTCAGCGCCCTATGGGTCATGGGTGTGGGTTCCGTCTCGGCGGTGATCCTGATGTTGGCGGCGGGGTTGTTCGTATGCCTCAGCCTGTCAAGGCGTCTTGCTTTCATGGAGCAAGGGGTTAGGGCCTTTGCGGAGGGGGATCTGTCCATGGTTTTTGACGAAGAGGGGGCCGATGAGGTGGCGTCGGTCGGGCGGTCCCTTAACCAGATGGCCTCAAACCTCAGTCGCTCCATGGAGGACATAAGGTCCATGGCGGAGGCTTTGGGCAAGGAAGGGGAGGACTTTTCCGCGGTGTCTCAGGAGACCATAGCCGCCGCCCAGGAGTCCAAGGCCAACGTGGACGAGGTGTCAAGGCAGATGGACTCCCTCTCCGCCTCGGCGTCGGAGATAAGCTCTTCCGTGGAGGAGGTCTCGTCGGGAGCCCAGATGTCGGCCCAGAGGAGCACTGATATAGCCGACCGGGTGGAGGTGGCCAGGGCCTCCGGCTCGGAGGGGGCTTCCTCCGTGGCCCGGGTGGCTCAGCGCATAGAAAGCGTGGCGGAGGCTTCAAGCGCCATGGCCGGGGAGGTGAGGCGCCTTGTGGACAGCGCCAGGGAGATACAGTCCTTTGTGGCGGAGATAAGCGGCATAGCGGATCAGACCAATCTTTTGGCCTTGAACGCCGCCATAGAGGCCGCCAGGGCGGGGGAGCATGGGCGGGGTTTTGCGGTGGTGGCCGAGGAGGTCCGCAAGCTTGCGGAGGAGTCCAACGGGGCGGCCAGGAAGATCTCGGAGCTGGCAAACACCATAACCGAGGAGCTCAAGCGGGTGGTGGAGTCGTCGGACGAGAACTCCCGCCTGTCCCAGGAGGCTTCCTCTTTGGCCAGGGAGGCTGAGAGGACCATAGAGAGCGTAATATCCGCCCTTTCTGAGATATCCTCCGCCACCCAGGACCTGGCGGCGGTGTCGGAGGAGCAGGCGGCGTCCAGCGAGGAGATATCCGCCGCGGTGAGGGACATAGCCGCTGAGGTGTCCAAGGCGGCCTCTTCTTCGGATGTGGTGAGGGATCAGATGTCCGAGGTGACCAAGGCCGCGGAGAGGGTGGCGGAGGGAGCAGAGGACATGGTGAAGCTTGCCTCGAACCTCTTGGGAATGATAGCCCATTTCAAGACCAAGCATGGCCAGCTGTCCGCGGGCGCAGTACAAAGAGGTGCCGCTCTGCCCCCTCCCAGGGGTTAGGCCCATTGGGCCTTGGCCGATTGTTTTGGGCCATAGCTGCCACCCCCCGGCCCGGGAATATAGGGCCGGGGGCGGTCTTTTATGGCATTGAAGCCATTAGCTTTAGCACCTGCTCCCTTGAGGGCATAGAGGGTTGGGCCCCTTCCCTCAGGCACGCAAGAGATCCCGCAGCCACGCCGGCTAGGACCGCCTCGTCCATTGGGCGTCCCTCGCATATCATCACCGCAAAGGCCCCCATGAAGGCGTCGCCCGCTCCGGTTGAGTCAACCACCTCTACCTTTGGCGCTTCAACGGTTCCGTCCTGGTATGGGGATACGAACCTGGCCCCTTGGGATCCCATGGTTAGGACTACCCCTTTGACCCCAAGGTCAAGCAGCTTCCTTATGCCGGTATCTGGCCGGTCCTCGCCGCTCAGTTGGCCTAGCTCCACCTGGTTTAAGACTATGTAGTCGCAGTTCGCCAGGGCCTTTTCTCCCATGGGCCTTATGGGCGATGGGTTGAGGAAGGTTATGCATCCACTGGCCTTGGCGGCCTTCAACCCCGCTTCCACCGTCTCAAGGGGTATCTCCAGCTGGAAGACGGCTCCATGGGCCCCCGTGAAGCAATGAAGGTCCAGGTCCTCGGGGGAAAGGTGGCGGTTAGCCCCTGGGGCGACTATTATGGAGTTGTCGTCTTGAAACACCGTGATCTGCGCCACCCCGGTGTGGACGTGGGACCTTTTTACCTTGGCCTCTATCCCCTCCCGTAAAAGGCTTTCCACCAGCAGGTCTCCAAACTGGTCTTGTCCCACCTTGCCCACCATGGTGACCTTAGCTCCCATCCTGGAGCAGGCCACCGCCTGGTTGCCCCCCTTGCCGCCCTCGGCTGTGGAGAAGGTGCCTCCGGTAAGGGTCTCACCCTTCATGGGCATCCGTTCCGCCCGCATTATCATGTCCATGTTGAGGGAGCCCACCACCACGATCCTCTTCAAGACGATCACTTCCTTAAAATTTGGTTGGTTTCCTTGGGCAATAAAATCCAAAAAGTTGTTGACAATCTCTTGGGATAAAAGTAGCATACGCGCAAAGGATTGCGCAATCCTTTGCGCCCACGGGGGGATGCGATTTGGTGACCATGAAGGACGTGGCTTTGCTTGCCGGGGTGTCGGTTTCCACCGTGTCCCACGTCCTAAACGGTACCAGGCGGGTGGATCCTCACACCCGGGAAAGGGTGCTGAGGGCGGTGGATTCCCTGGGCTACAGGCCTAACATGATGGCCCGAAGCCTAAGGCGGAAGGGAGCGCCCCTCCTGGGCCTTGTGGTGCCCGACGCCACCAACCCCTACTTTGCGGAGGTGGCAAGGGCCGTTGAGGACCGGTGCTATGAGCTTGGATTCTCCTTAATGATGGCCAGCTCCGCAGGGCAGCCCGACAGGGAGAGGCGGGCGGTTGAGGCCATGACGTCCCACCGGGTGGGGGGCATGATAATAGTGGGTCTTGGTTTCCCCGAGGAGCAGGCCCGGGTTCTTTCGGGCCTTGAGATACCGGTGGTCATGGTGGACCGTAAGATAGAGGGTTTGCCGGTGGATTCCGTCCAGTCCGACAACGTGGGAGGCGGGTACCTGGCGGCCCGTTGCCTTTTGGAGCTTGGGCATCGAAGGTTAGGCTGCATTTGCGGCCCCAAGGGGCTTGGGCCAAGCGAAGATCGCTTGAAGGGCTTCACGAGGGCCCTTGGGGAGGAAGGGGTGCCGTTGGATCAATCCCTTGTGGTTTGGGGAGACTTTACCTGTCCTTCCGGCTACGCCCTTGCTTTAGAAATGCTTAAGGACCGCTCGGTGACCGGTATCTTCGCCATGAACGACCTGATGGCCTTGGGAGCGGTGAGGGCCGCCAGGGATCTGGGGCTTTCGGTGCCCGCAGATCTATCGGTCATCGGATTTGACGGCATATCGATCGGACAGTTTCTGGTTCCTCCCTTGACCACCGTGGCCCAGCCAATCGCTGAAATGGGGGCGGTGGCGGTGGATTTGGTGGTTGCCAGGATGGGATCTGAGCGTTTTGAGCCCGTTGCCAGGGTGATAAACTGTAGGCTGGTGGAGAGGAGTTCCACCGGGAAACCAAGGCTCCGGTAGTCCCCTGTGGTTTTAGGGGATAATCTCTACGGAAGCTGTATGAAGCTTACATCGGGGAGGTGGTACTCCGGGCGGGATGGTATGGGCTGAAGGAGATGCGGTGGTTTGAACCACGTGGTTTGGCTTTGAGGGGTTGAGTTTTTCTTTACCGCAGAGGGGAGAGATCACACTTGAAGAAGAAGGTTCTTTCTGTTCTCTTGGTCGCTTGCATGGCCCTTTCTCTGATGGCCTCCGGCGCTATGGCGGCCAACAAGCCCATGAAGGTGGCGCTAATACTGTCCGGTTTTTTGGGTGACAAGTCCTTCAACGACTCCGCTTACAAGGGGCTTTTGAAGGCCAAGAAGGACTTTGGCATAGAGCTCAAGGTTCTGGAGTCCAAGAACCCCGCGGACTGGGAGGCCAACCTGCTCTCCATGGCCTCCGCCAAGTACGACGTGATAATAGGTTCCAGCACCCAGATAGCGGAGCTCATAAAGAAGCACGCCGCCTCCTTCCCGGACGTGAAGTTCGGGGTCATCGACGGCGCTGTTAAGGCCCCCAACGTGGAGTCCATCATCTTCGCCCAGAACGAGGGTTCCTTCCTGGCCGGAGCCGCCGCTGCCATGTTCACCACCAAGACCAACATTCCCGGCGTGAACAACAAGAAGATCATCGGTTGGGTTGGCGGCATGGACATACCGGTCCTTCAGGACTTCCTGACCGGTTACAAGCAGGGAGCCAAGTACATAGACCCCTCCGTTAAGGTGCTGGTGTCCTTCGCCGGGAGCTTCAGCGACCCCCTCAAGGGCAAGGAGCTGGCGCTGGCCCAGTTTGAGCAGGGGGCTGACATAGTTATGAACGTGGCTTCCACCACCGGTAACGGCATACTGGAGGCCGCCAAGGAGAAGGGGCTCTACGCCATCGGCGTGGATATGGACCAGGACGGCATATACCCCGGACACATCCTCACCTCCATGATAAAGAGGGTGGACGTGGCTACCTACAAGGTGGTTAAGGACGTCAAGGAGAACAAGTTCAAGGGCAACACCGTGGTGGAGATGGGCGTGGCCTCCGGCGGCGTGGGGCTTACGGACATGTCGGTTATGAAGAAGGCCCTGGGAGATAAGTTCCCCAATGACATACTGGTCAAGATAAAGCAGCTCACCGAGGACATAAAGTCCGGTAAGATCAAGGTGGAGCAGTATAAGGGCTTCAAGCGGGATATCTAGCCCTGGCCTTTCGGGGCGGGCCTTGCAGGTCCGCCCCTTTTAATCTTACCCTCCCATGTGGAGACTGAGGGGTGTAAAGAGTCCAGATGGAACCCATAGTTCTGATGAGGGACATAGTCAAGGACTTCCCCGGGGTCCGGGCGGTGGACCGGGGTCTTTTTGACCTGATGCCTGGGGAGGCCCATGCCCTTATAGGGGAGAACGGGGCTGGGAAATCAACGCTCATGAAGATCCTTTACGGGGTCTATGAGGCCGATTCCGGGGCCATAACGGTTAAAGGGGAGACCTTCCAGCACCAGACCCCAGGGGAAGCCATAGCCAGGGGCATAGGCATGGTGCATCAGGAGTTCATGTTGGTCCAGCAGCTTACGGTTTTGGAGAACGTGATACTCGGCTTTGAGCCCCGGTTGTCCATGGGCAAGATAGATTTCAGGTCCGCGGAGGAGAGGATAACCTCCATAATGGAGGAGTATGGGCTTTGGGTGGACCTTAAAAAGCGGGTTAACGACATTTCCGTTGGGGAGGCCCAGCGGGTGGAGATAATAAAGGCCCTGTACAGGGGGGCGGAGGTGCTGATACTTGACGAGCCCACCGCGGTTCTGACCCCCCAGGAGGCGGAGGGGCTCTTTAAGGTGATACGGTCCCTCACTGAATTGGGCAAGTCGGTCATATTCATATCCCACAAGCTGAACGAGGTCATGGAGGTGGCGTCCCGGATGACGGTGATGCGCCAGGGCCGCCACGTGGGCACCGTTTTGAAGTCTCATACGTCTATCCCCGAGTTGGCTAGGCTCATGGTGGGGCGCGACGTGTTCCTTGGGGTTCAGCGGTCTCAATCCGCCGCCTCCGGCGACGTGGTCTTAAGCGTGGAGGACATATACGTGCCAAGCTCCAAGGAGCATGCGAAGATACGGGGGGTCTCCTTCCAGGTCCGGCGCTCCGAGATACTGGGCATAGCCGGGGTTGACGGCAACGGCCAGAGCGAGCTGGCGGAGGCCATAGCTGGTTTGAGGTCCGTGGAGCGGGGCAAGGTCAAGATAGATGGGGTGGAGGTCCAGAACATGAGTCCCCTTAAGGTGAGGGAGGCGGGGCTTGCCCACATCCCTGAGGACCGAAACACCCGGGGGCTCAACAGGGTCATGACCGTCAAAGAGAACCTGGCGGGCCTGGCTTTTCGCAGGCCTCCCATATCGAAGGGGGTCGCATTGGTGGAGGGGGAGCTCAACCGTTTTGCGGAGGGGCTGATAAAGACCTTTGACATAAGGCCTCCCCTGGCGGATGCCCCTGCCACGGGTTTCTCCGGAGGCAACGCCCAGAAGATAGTGGTGGCCCGGGAGGTGGACTCCAATCCTAAGGTCCTCCTGGCATGCCAGCCCACCCGAGGGGTGGACATAGGTTCCATAGAGAACATCAGGAAAGAACTGGTCAGGGTGAGGGATAACGGCACCGCCATAGTCCTTATATCTGCGGATTTGGAGGAGATCCTGTCCCTGTCGGACCGCATAGCGGTTCTTTACGAGGGGCGGATAACGGGAATAATAGACGCGGACCAGGCGGATGAGGAGAAATTGGGGCTTCTCATGACCGGGGGTGCTGCAAATGAATAGGCTTTTGAACTCCATTCTCACCGCCCTTCTGGCCCTGGTGATAGGGGCTGGGGCCATAGCGCTGATGGGGCAGAGCCCGGTGGAGTCCTACGTGGAGCTGGTCAAGGGGGCGCTTGTTGGGAAGTTCAACCTGGGGGGTACCCTTGAGAAGTTCGTTCCGCTTCTTCTTACCGCCCTTGCTTTCTCCGTGGCCTCCAAGGCCTCGGTGTTCAACGTGGGTGTGGAGGGAGAGCTTTACCTTGGGGCGATGGCTGCCGCGTGGGTGGGCATCGCCTTTGGCCCCATGCCGTGGCCGTTGCACCTTGTGCTTTGTTTTGCCGCCGCGGTGCTGGCTGGTGCCCTTTGGGCGCTTATACCCGGCTACCTCAAGGCCTACTACGACGTGAACGAGGTCTGTGTCACCATACTGGCCAACTACGTGGCCATATTCTTCACCTCTTACCTGGTCAACTATCCCTTGTCTTCGGGCTTGGGGGCTCCCCAGACCACGCCGGTGCCGGATTATCTCATGCTATCCCGCATAATGCCTCCCAGCATGGCGAACACCGGTCTATTTATGGGCATAGCCATATTGGTGGCCTGTTACTGGGTGGTCCACAAGAGCACCTGGGGCTACCGGTTGCGGGCGGTGGGGGAGAACCGGCAGTATGCGGAACACGTGGGCATAAATTCAAAAGCGGTCATGCTGTGGGCCATGGCGGCCAGCGGCGCCATGGGCGGAATAGCTGGGGCCATACAGGTTTTGGGTGTGTTCGGCTCCTTCGTTGACAACTTCTCTCCGGGGCTAGCCTTTGACGGAATGTTGGCGTCCCTGATAGCCAGGAACGACATAAGGCTTATCCCATTGCTCTCCTTTTTTCTGGCGGCCCTCAAATCCGGGGCGTTGGGGATGGAGCGTTTCACCGGGGTCCCCAAGGCGCTGGTGGATACCGTGATAGCCCTGTTCATACTGTTGGCCTCCATGGAGGGGCTCTTTAAGTTTAAGTTCAAAACCAACAAGTCCGGATCCGATGGATCCGTCGGGAGGGGCTGAAGATGCTGGAGTCCTTGGCGGATTTGATGGACAACCTGTCCTTGGTGGTGGACTACACCCTCATAAGATCCACCCTTAGATCCTCAATGCCCATAATTTACGCCGCCATGGCGTGCGTCATAACCCAACAGGCGGATATATTGAACATAGGTGTGGAGGGCATAATGTTGTGTGGGGCTTTCACCGCCGTGGCGGTTAGCTACTTCTCCGGAAGCTGGCTCCTGGCCCTAGGGGCGTCGGTTCTCGTGGGGGTGGCCATAGCCTCTTTTATGGCCTTGGCCCACATAAAGTATAAGTCCGACGTGTTTGTGGTCGGCATGGGGGTCAACATGTTTGCCCTGGCCATAACCAAGCTCCTTCTGAACAGGCTCCTCAACGAGTCCGGTTCCTTCATGGACCCCGCCATAGCGCCCATGCCAAGGATCAACCTGCCCTTCTTAGGGTCCAATGAGGTCCTCGACAGCCTTTTTAACGGTTACTCGCTTCTGGAGCCGGTGGGGATCCTATTGGTGCTATTCCTTCAATACATGCTGTACAGGACCGTTTGGGGCCTTAGGCTCCGCTGCGTGGGGTTGAACCCAAAGGCGGCGGAGACCGCGGGCATAAGGGTGGCCCTTCGCAAGTTCGAGGTCATGATCTACTCGGGCATCATAGGCGGTGTCGCTGGAGCGTACCTGTCGTTGGGGTACAGCAAGGTCTTCGCGGAGAACATGACCAACGGAAGGGGATTCATGGGGGTGGCGGCGATGCTCTTCGGCGGAGGAGATCCAGTTAAGAGCATGATAGGCTGTTTCATCTTCGGGTTGGCGGACTCGGTGGGGGCGAGGCTTCAGACCTTTGGGTTCCCATCCCAGTTCATCTTGATGATCCCCTATATAGTCACCGCCGCTATACTTAGCCTTGCCATGTACAGAAAGCTTAGGTCCCAGAGGGCCAGGATGAGCGCCCTCTCGGTTCACCTGGAGGAGTGATGCAGCTTGAAGAGGGAAAAGATCATCCTTGACGTTGACCCGGGGCACGATGACGCGGTGGCCATGATGATGGCGGCGTCCCACCCGTCGGTGGAGCTCCTGGCCGTGACGGTGGTGGCTGGAAACCAGACCCTTGATAAGACTGTGAGAAACGCACTCAACATCGCGTCATTGCTGGGGCTCAAGGGCGTGCCGGTGGCGGCTGGGATGTCCCGCCCCATGGTGAGGGAGCAGATAATAGCGGACGACATACACGGGAAGACCGGCCTGGACGGTCCAAGCTTTGATGAACCCACCGTTCGGAAGGACCCAAGGCACGGGGTGGATCTTATGATCGAAACCCTGATGAACTCCGATGGGGACGTAACCGTTGTCCCAACGGGGCCTCTTACCAACGTTGCCATGGCCATGCGCAAGGAGCCTAAGATCGTAGAGAAGATAAAGCGGATAGTGCTCATGGGGGGCTCATATCAACTTGGCAACGTGACCCCTGCTGCGGAGTTCAACATATACGCGGACCCAGAGGCAGCCCACGTGGTGTTCTCCTCCGGAAGGCCGGTGGTGATGATGGGGCTTGATCTCACCAGGCAGGTTCGCTGTACCTCCCAGGTTGTTAGCAGGATAGGAGCCATAGGCAACAGGGTTTCCAAGGTTTTTGTGGAGCTCATGGAGTTCTTCGCTAAGACTCAGCGGGAGATCTTCGGATGGGACGCCCCGCCGCTTCACGATCCTACCACCGTGGCGTACGTCATAGACCCTTCCATATTCGTCACAAAGCCCATGAGGGTTGATGTGGAGCTGAGGGGAGAGCACACCTACGGGAGGACCTGTTGCGACTACTTTGGCGTAACCAAGAGGGAGCCGAACGCCGAAGTGGCCGTCACCCTGGACCTTGACAGGTTCTGGGACCTGTTGGAGGAATGCATAAGACGATACTCCTGAGCTTAGCGGCGGTGTGGGCCGGGTTGGCGGAGGACCTAAGGGAAGCCGGTGCCCCTTAAGGCTAGCCATATTTTAAATGGCGGCGGGACCCCTTTTAATGGGCCCCGCCGCCTTATGTTTTTAACTGGGCTGTGCCTTATAAACCCTGTGCCGTTGGAGCCTTGAAAGAATGGGGGTTGGTTTGATGCTCATCCCACGGAGGACATCTTGAGAAACAGCTTGTGCATTGAGTCGTCCTCGGTGAGCTCCGGATGAAAGGACATCAAAAGGCACCGACCCCATGATAGGGCCACCGGTTCCCCCTGGTGCAGTCCCAGCACCGAAGCCCCTTCTAGTGGAACCAGCTTCGGCGCCCTTATGAAAACCCCAGGTATCCTTTGGCCGTCGTAAAGGGTGATATCCCCTTGGAAGCTGTCTTTTTGGGTGCCGTAGTGGTTCCGCCTTGCCTCCGCCGGGAAGATCCCTATGCTTCCCATTGGGGGATCGTTCAAAACCTTCTTGCAGGTGAGTATGGCCCCTGCGCAGGTTCCCATGAGTGCCAGAGATCCGTCCTTCACTCTGTCCGCTATGGCGGAGGACAGCCCCTCCTGCTGGAGGAAGCGGCCTATGACCGTGCTCTCCCCTCCGGGTATCACGATGCCATCTAAGCCCTCCAGGTCTTCGAGTTCCTTGACTGGCACGGCATCCGCCCCAAGACGGCTAAGCTTTGACATGTGTTCCCTGAAGGCCCCCTGGAAGGCCACCACGCCTACCCGCATGGTTACCACCCTCTTGTCTGAAGCATGGAGGCCTCGTCTATGGAGCTGACGCATATGCCTCTCATGGCCTCTCCCAGTCCTTCGGAGACCTTAGCCACCAGGTCCCAGTCCTCATGGTGTGCCACCGCTTGCACGATGGCCGCCGCCCTCTTGGAGGGGTTCTCGCTCTTGAAGATGCCGCTGCCCACGAAGACCCCGTCGCATCCAAGGTTCATCATGAGCGCTGCATCCGCGGGGGTGGCTATGCCTCCGGCGGCGAAGTTGACCACCGGAAGCCTCTTGAGGCTGTCGCAGGTCTTGATTAGCTCCAGCGGGACCCTAAGTTCCACCGCCAACCGGGAGAGTTCCTCTTCCTCGACCCCAGCTAGGGCCTCTATCTCCTTGGTTACCGTCTTCACGTGTTTTACCGCCTGGGACACGTCGCCGGTGCCCGCTTCGCCCTTGGTCCTTATCATGGCGGCCCCCTCGTTCACCCTTCTTAGGGCCTCGCCGAGGTTCCTCGCGCCGCATACGAAGGGGACGTTGAAGGAGTGCTTGTCGATGTGGGCCTCGTGGTCAGCGGGTGTGAGCACTTCGCTTTCGTCGATGAAATCCACCCCCAGGGCCTCCAGTACCCGGGCCTCCGCGAAGTGCCCTATCCTGGCCTTTGCCATCACCGGTATGGAGACCGCGTTGCGAATCTCCATTATCTTGCTTGGATCCGCCATCCTGGCCACCCCGCCCTGCTGACGGATCTCGGCTGGCACCCGCTCAAGGGCCATCACCGCCGCGGCTCCCGCATCCTCGGCGATCTTTGCCTGCTCTGCGGTGGTGACGTCCATTATCACCCCTCCAACCAGCATTCGGGCCAGGCCGTCCTTCAGCTTCCAGCTTTTGTCCTCCGTGTTCATCATAAAGGCGCCTCCCTTCCGGATTTAACCGAGAGGATATAACAGTTCCCCCGGTGGAGAAATGGACATCCCCGGGGGAACCAAGCGCCTCTTTGGCACGGCACAGTGTGGGATCCAACTTACCCTAATCTGTGCTCATGGATGTTTAAGGTTTTCCTAGCCCTGGTAGTCGAATATTGGGGTGCTGAAGTACCTCTCCCCCCGGTCGCCGAAGATCACCACTATGTTGCCCCGTTCCATCTTGAGGGCCAGCTGCTGGGCGGCGTGGAGGGTGGCTCCGGAGGACATGCCCGCCATTATGCCCTCTTTGGCGGATATGGCCTTGGCCCCCGCGATGGCTTCGTCCCGACTTACGTCTATTATCCCCGTCAGGAGCCCCCTGTCGGCGATGAGGGGCTGATAGGCCTCGGACCTGTGCTTGAGGCCGTCTATGCCGCCGGTGTTGGGCATCGGCTCCACCCCGTAAACCTTAGCGGGCACGCCCTTGTCTTGGAACGCCTTGGCCACCCCCATAAGGCATCCGCCGGTGCCGAAGCCCGCCACAAAGGCGTCAACCTGCCCCTTCAGCTGCTCTATGATCTCCACCCCGGTGCCGGTTCGGTGGGCCTCCACGTTGTCGAAGTTCTCGTTCTGGTTTGCGTAGAAGCAGTCGGGGTTTTCCTTGGCGTACGCCATGGCGGAGAGTATGTGGCTGTCCGGGTCGTCCTTGGTGGTGAGCACCAGGTCGGCCCCCCAGTACTTGAGGATTTTCCGCCTCTCTATGGTCTTGGCCTCGGACATGAAGATCTTCAGCTTGTATCCCTTGACCGCCGCCACCATGCCCAGGGCTATGCCGGTGTTACCGCTGGTGGCCTCCACCAGGGTCATGCCGGGCTTGAGTTCCCCGCGCCTTTCGGCTCCCTCGACTATAGAAAGGGCCACCCGGTCCTTCAGGGATCCGCTCGGGTTCAGCATCTCCAACTTGGCCCATATCTTGACGTTGGGGTTGGGTGACGAGTTCTTAAGCAGCACCATGGGGGTGTTACCCACGTGGGCAAGGATTCCTTCTCTCAAAATTTATTCCTCCCTCGAAGTAATTGACGCTAAGGATTTTGATTCTCATCTCAGGATATGTCAATAAAGCCGGGAAATGAAAATCTTAATCCTCAATGATGATGACTGATGGAGTGACAGGTGATTAAATCGGGAGCGGTTTGACAGGTGGTCCAGCTTGTTTTACAATCTCCCGCATGTTGCGGGAGGGGGTAGGGAACTTGACGTTGTGCTCCTGGTCTGCGTTTCAAGCGATCCCTAGCCCGGGGAGCCCTTGGGGTTCCCCGGGAGGATGCCCTTTGCCCGTCCTTGGCCTTGAGGTATGAAGCAGCTGAGATCGTAAGGCCCTTTGGATGATTTGGGTGCGGGGCCGTCCCTTCGGGGGCGGCCCCGTTTTATTTTCACGGGAGGTGCGACGGATGGACAGGGTAGTTGTGAGGAAGGTGGCCATAATAGGGGCGGGAACCATAGGAAGCGCGGCGGCCATGGCACTTAGGCCCCATTTTGAGGTGATGGCCACCCGGAAGAGGGGCGTGATACCTACGGAGCTTTTGGAGGCCGGAGTGGAGGAGGGAGGGTCTAACCAAGAGGCCGCGTCGTGGGCCGACGTGGTGATATTGGCGGTGAAACCCTACCAGGTGCTGGACGTTATGTCCCAGATAGCTGCCTTAGCGCCGGGATCCGGCCCGAAGGTGGTGATATCCCTGGCGGCGGCCATGACCATCCAGATGATGGAAGCGGTTTGTCCCTTCCCGGTGGTGAGGGCCATGACCAACACCGCCTGTCGGATAAGGCGGGGGTACACGGTTTACGCTAACGGATCGGGCGTGGGAGAGTCGGAGGAGGCCATGGTTAGGAGCGTCTTCAGGTCCATGGGGGCCTTTGAGAGGGTGGATGAGCAGTACCTGGACGTGCTTACCGCCATGTCCGGCAGCGGGCCTGCTTACATATACACCGTCTTGGAAGCCATGATATTGGGCGCCCTCAAGGCAGGGCTGCCCAGGGATCTGGCGTTGCGCGCCGCGGCCAACACCGCCATAGGGGCTTCATCACTTTTGCTTGAGTCCGGTGGACATCCGGCGGAGCTGAGGGATCAGGTGATAACACCAGGAGGGGTTACCATAGAGGGGCTTTACGAGCTTGAGGAGGGTAGGGTAAGGACCGCCTTCATGAGAGCGGTTTCCGCCGCGGCCTCAAGGGCAGTAGAACTGGCGGATTCCGCCAGGAGGAACGTGATTGACAAGGGGATCCTTGCGCATCAGGTCAGGGAGAGTTAGAGTAGAAAAACCATATGGGCTTCTGTGGGGTCATGCCCTTGGGCTTGGGGGTCACTTAGGGAGGGGTGTTGGGAATGGACGAGAGAAAGGGTTATTTGACGGTGCCTGCGGCGTTGTTGGGCATCTCCTTGGTGTTGTCCGCCTTTCTTATAGCAGGTTCCATTGGGAAGATCAAAAGCATCGACCGTTATGTTACGGTGAAGGGCTTCTCCGAGATGGAGGTTAGGGCGGACCTGGCGGTGTGGCCCATAATGTTCAGGGTGTCTGCCAACGACCTTAGTACTCTGCAGAGGCTTAACGACAGGGCTAAGGGAGAGATAAGGGCTTTTCTGCTCTCGTTGGGCTTCAAGCCGGAGGAGATAAGCGAGTCCCCACCCCAGATAAACGACCTGAAGACCCAGTACGGGGTTGATCAGTCCTCCAGGATTGATGAGCGCTACGTGGCCCAGAGCTTCGTGACCTTGCGGACCACGCAGGTTGATAAGGCGAAAAGGGCGATGGAGCGCGCTGGGGAACTGGTGAGCAAGGGGGTTGTTCTGTCCCAGGAGTACGGGGTAATGCCGGAGTTCGTGTTCACCAAGCTGGACTCAATCAAGCCCAAGATGGTGGCGGAGGCCACGGTGAGCGCCAGGAACGCGGCGGAGCAGTTCGCCAAGGACTCCAACAGCCGCTTGGGGGGTATTAGACGGGCGGAGCAGGGGTACTTCAGCATAGAGGATCGGGACAAGGGATCCCCGGACTACAAGAGGGTACGGGTGGTTACCACCGTTCAATACTACCTGGAGGATTGAGGGAAAGCCCTTGGAGGACTTAGGGGCTGATTTGCAAGGTGCATGCCCCCGGGCTAGGTCCTGGCCAGGATTTAGCCCGGGGGCTTTTGTTGAATGTTGAAGCTGTCAGCTTTGTTGAAGAGGCTGAATCATTGGCGGGATCCCGTTAATGGCGCCTTAGGACCATTGATATGAAGTTGAAGTATTTTCCGCCCCCTGCTTGGAAGGCTTTTCTGTCCGATACGGCATATTGGTTATCCAGCTTAAGCCAGTCATCCCAAACCTCCTGGAAGCTCTGCATCTCTCTTATGGACAACAGCTCCCCCTTCTTAGAGTTTTCTACCATTGATCTCCAGTAGCTTATGTCGTGGATGTAGTCCAGTTGATCCTTGGTCCAGGAGAGTAGCAGCTCTGATGGGGGGTTATCGTGGAGGTCCTTCTTCATCCCTGGGATGGCGATGTAGATAAGCCCACCCGGCTTTAGAAAGTCCATTATCTTTTCATCTAGGAAGCGGGGATCCCTTCCGAAGTAGTTGTAAGAATCGACGCTCACTATGGCGTCAAAGAAGTTCTTTTCAAAGGGCAGTTGGTTGGCGTCTCCTTTTACGGCTATTAACCTGTCCTTGCACTCGAACTGGTTAAAGAACTCCTGGTTTTCCTCTGGATCGCTCCATAGATCCAGCGCATAGACGGTAAAGCCGTATTCAGAGGCCATGAAGACGCTGGTTACTCCGTTGCCGCTTCCGAGGTCGCATATTACAGCGTCCTTGGGTATTTTGTGGTCCGTCAGGAGTTCTTCGGCGAGCTTTATTGGGTTGGGACCCATTATTTTATCCATGAATTTTTTGTTCTCATACTTTTTGCTAAGCGTATATATCATCGAATAAAACCTACCTTTGGTTGATTTTAGTTGCAATTTTATCGATCATATCAAAATAGAGATCTAGGTAGTTATTTATTGCCTTTGTGAGCTCTTGCTCTCTTTGTAGAGAATTTTCGGTGCTTATGACATCCATGAGCTCGTAGAAAAAATACATTGGACCTATCAGCCCTATTGATATTATGGTTGCCGAGCCTTGGCTTAGATTAAATTTTTGGGCCATAATATCGCTTACGTATTCTAGGGGGCCAAGTCCAAGATGTTTATTGAAAAGATCGCGCATGTGCTGATTTCTTTCTCGTTCCTTGGTTATCATCCTCCTGAAGTTCGCTGCTAGATCGTCGCTAGACCAATAAGTGAGTTGGTGTTTTGCAAAATCCAGCAACTTGTTTAGATCGAGATCCTCATATTGATCTTTGCAGATATCTATGGTTTCGTCCGGTACTCCCTTGTCCCTGGCCCTTTCCCTGTCCAATTCCTCCATCCTGGCCACAACGCTGTTTAGGATGTCCTCCTTGTTTTTAAAATGTTTATAGAGGGCCCCCTTGGTAAGTCCCACCGACGAAGCTATGTCCGCGGTGGATACCGCGTCGTAGCCTCGCTGGGCGAACAGCTTCAGCGCGGCGGAGAGGATCCGCTCCTTCGTTTGATTCATGGCACCACCATCCCGGTAATTTAAGGTAAACGATCGTTTACCAGTCAAGGGTTCCGGGCTATAGGAGTGTATCGGAGTAAGTTGCCTTAATAGTTTCCGCTTAATGTTGGTTTTCTATTAAAGCCAGGCACTCCACGTGGTCGGTCATGGGGAAGAAGTCATAGGGTATTACCTTTGCCACCCCGTATCCCATGGAAGCCAGTTGGGCTAAATCCCTGGAAAGGGTGGAGGCGGCACAGGATAGGTAGGCTATCCGCCGTGCCCTGACTTCCCCCAGCATGTTCAAAACCTCGGCCTCCATGCCGGACCTTGGGGGGTTTGCGTAGACAAGGCGGTTTTCAACCGGGAAGGATCTCAGAAAGTCCGCTATCTGGGGCACCCTCTGGGCGCAGGTCCCTTGAAGCAGCAACGACGAAGGGGAGTTGATGCCCGCCATCTTCAAGGACAGGGATGACAGCTCCACCCCCAGCGTGGATGCCCCGTTGGCTGACCACAGGGCCAAGGACGCCCCGTCGCCACAGTAGAGGTCCACCACCCCCTTGCCCTGGGAGGGGCGCAGGAAGTTCAACGCCTCCTCCAGAGAGTCCCTGTGGAGGTCTGGTATCTGCTGGACGAAGGACCATGGCCCGTAGGCCATGTGGGACTCATCAAAGGAGAAGGGCTTGCCGTAGATCAGGTGCCATCCGTTTTTTGCGAATATCCTCTGCCCCGCCGACGGGTTGGCGTGTCCCCACAGCCCCTCGCAGCCCCAGCGGGCAAGATCTTCAAAGGGGAACTCCATGGTAGGAAGTCGTCTGTCCTTGAAGACCAATGCCACCTGGGCCATGGTTATAGCCACCATGAAGAGCGGGATGCCCTTGGGCAAGCCCATGAGCGCCTTCAGCATCCCATTTATTTGATCCCGCTGAACCGGACACTCCTCCAGGGGGATGATGTGATCTCTTCTCATCATGCCGAACCGCCAGCGGAACCCATCGTGAAGGGCCTTGAGGCGTACCCGCCTCCTGTACCCCAACGCCCTGTGCTCACCGGCGCTTCGAATGGGATGGATCGCGTCCCTGTGGTCCGAGAGCGCCCTGCGTATCCACCCTTCCTTCAGCCGAAGACCCTCTTCGTAGGGTATGCCTTTGTACCTGCAGCCCCGGCACTGGTCCGGGCACCCCGGGCGGCTCATGGCCTCCGTCCTGGCCTCCCTGAGGGCAGGTGTATCCCCTTGTTGAGGCAGTATATCCTCGAGGCGGTGGTTATTATCATGCACGCGTACATGGCATGTTCTGCGGACAGTGCCCTGGTTATTGGCAGGAGTGTGGCAGATCCCATAAGCGCCGCTACAGCGTAGACCTCCCGGCGGAATATGAGGGGAGTTGAGCTAGAAAGCACATCCCTTAAGATACCGCCCCCTGCGGCGGTTATGACCCCGAGGGCGGTTACGGTGAAGAAGCTTTGGAACCCCATGTTTATGGCCAGCATCCCCCCCACGGCAGAGAAGGCCCCAAGGCCCACCGCGTCCATGAGGGCTATGGTCTTGTCCATTTTGAGAACCGGAATGGGTTTGACAAATACTAGAACCGAAGTTGCAACGGCCATGAGGCAGTAATGTGGGTCCTTCAGCGCCAGAGGGGGTAGATTGCCGGACAAAAGGTCCCTGGTTATGCCTCCCCCCACCGCGGTTACAAGCCCCAGCACGCAAACCCCAAAAAGGTCAAAACCCCTCTTTATCCCCGTAAGCGCCCCGGAAGCTGCGAAGGCCACGGTGCCCAAGGCTTCGAATATGTTCCATAGGATCACGATTTACCAGACCTCCTTAATTCAGCAACCAGGAGTTTATCATAAAATGGACAGGACTTTACCGCTCCTGCTTTTGGCGCGGGGTTGTGGAGGTGTGGGGTGTTGGGATCGGACGTTTTGATAAGGATTGATGGAAAGCCTGTGGCGGCGGTGAAGGACGGCGTCCTTTCGGATCCATCGGAGGCCCTTGCGGTGAACTCCGCGGCGGAGAGGATCGAGGACTACCAATGTGGGTTTTCCGTGACGGCAGGGGATTTCAACGGCCACAGCCATCCGGAGCAGTCCGTTTACGCCCACGTGGTTCAGGAGGGGTGGGACCTTCCAACTTGGTGCAGGAGGACCATATACGCTCACAGCGTCCACATGACCCCTGAGCTTGTTTACCTAAGCTGCTGCAGGGCCTTTGGCCGCATGCTGCTGAACGGAATAACCTCCGTTGCGGTTTCCTTTTACTGCCACAACCGCATGGGCAACGCCCTTGACCGAGAGGTCATAAGAGCCGCGCTGGATTCGGGCATCAGGATCCTGTTCGGAAGGATGAATTACGACCTGCTGTCCGAGGACGCGTACCCTAATAAGCGGGCTTCTCAGGAGAGCTACTTCGAGGGCCCCTATTACGAGAACCATCTAATATCCCTCATGGAGGAGTTCAAGGGCCTTCCTGGGGTGCAGATCGTCCCTTCCCTTCACAGCTTTCACGCCAACACGTTGGGCGCCATAACAAGGGGGTTGGAGCTCGCCGTAGAGCTTGATTCGCCCCTACAGTTCCACCTTTCCGAGGACAAGGGAGATGTGGACCTGTGCCTTGACCTCTATGGGGAGCGGCCCGTGTTCGTGTTGGCCCGGCTTTTGGAGAGAACTGGCCCCGTAAGACTTTTGCTCTCCGATTGCATATGGTTGTCCCAGGAGGAGAAGGACCTGCTCGTCCAAATGGGGGCCTCGGTGGTATTGAACCTTAGGATGAACCACCGAATGAAGGTGGGTACCCCTGACTTGCCGGGCTTCCTTGAAAGGGGCGTTCCGCTTTACCTCGGTACCGACGGCGAGGCCAGCAACTATGGCCTCAGCATCCAGGAGGAGCGGGATTTCGCCCTTGAACGCTTCGGGGTGTCGGTTCCGCCGATGCCCTTCAACATGAGGTGTGGAACTGTGGGGTCCATGGAGGTGGGCGCCATGGGGGACCTTAAGGTTATGAACGGCAGGCAGGTTCTAGATGTATTCGTAGGGGGACGCAAGGTGGTGTCCCAAGGCAAGCTTTTGACAATGAACCTTGAGGCGGTGGAGGAGCGCATCAGAGAGATTACGTCGAGTTGGGATGTGTTGTGATAAAATAAAAGGATAAAGTTAAAGGGGGTGATGCTATGGACCTGAAAGATCTTCTGCCGCTGGGCAGCGTAAAGAAACTGGTGAAGAAGGTGTCCACCTCCGATACGGTGGGCAATAAGTCCAAGGCGCTGGAGGAGTTCCTTTCCACCGCCGCATGTCTTGAGACCATGACCCAGTTGGCGGTTGAGCTGGTGGATCCTAAACTTCCGGAAGGCCTTATATCGCTTGGGGTCATGTCCCACGTGGAGAACCTGGCCCCCGCTGTGTTGGGGGAGGACGTGGCCTTCACCGTTTCCCTTGACAGCGTGGAAGGCAACCGGGTGTTTTTCTCCATGGTCGCCAGCGACATGTATGGTCCTGTGGCGAAGGGGACTCAGGAGCGGGCGGTGGTCCACGTGTCCGCCCTGGAGCGGAAGGTGGCGGAGCGGCAAGGCCGTTAGCTTTTGCTCCCTTGACCTCCGCTGGCGCGTTTCAAGATAAAGGAGAAGAGGGGGCTTATGGCCCCCTCTTCTTTTAGCTTTTAGCGCTGCTTAGCGCCAGCCCCGCATCATCTGTTCGTGGTGGCGCTGCTTCTCCCTGTCCTGGATGGAGAACTTCCGCTCCGCCCATCGGGATAGCCTCACAAAGGGCAGGCCCAGCAGTAGGTATATGGCGGCCACCATTATCCCGGTCCCGAAGTAGTCGTAGTAGGTGGCGGCGATCTGGCCGTAGGCCTTGGTAAGGTCCACCATGGTTATTATGGACACCAGCGACGAGTCCTTAAGAAGCGAGATGAAGTCGTTGGTGACCGGCGGTATGACCACCCGGAAGGCCTGTGGGATAACCACGTGCCTTAACGCCTGCCATCGGGTCATGGAAAGCGCCAGTGCGGCCTCCATCTGCCCCCTTGGAACTGCAAGGAGTCCCGCCCGGTAGTTCTCTGCCTCATAGGCTGCGTAGTTGAGCCCCAGGCCTATGACCCCTGCCATGAAGGGGGAGAGCTTTATCCCAACGTTGGGCAACCCGTAGAAGATGAAGAAAAGCTGTATCAGCACCGGCGTTCCCCTGATGACCTCTATGTAGCCCAAAGCCAGCGCCGATGCCCACTTAGGCCCGAACACCCTCATGATTGCCAGCACGAACCCCGCCGCCATGGCAAGAAGCATCGCGCATACCGACACCTTCAAGGTCACCACCGCAGCCTCGCCGAAGGTGGGCAGGAAGCTGAGGTACCGATTGATGCGGTCTTTTAAGGACAACCTTGGCTTGTGGGCCTCTGCCCAGTCGTTATAGGCATAGGGCGGGCTTTTAGGAGGGGAGAAGTCGTTCCACTCCTTGGCCATCACCGGATTCCAGAGGTTCCAGCGGTCGTATATACGCCTTAACTCCCCGGTATCCCTGAGCTTCATCAGTGCGGCGTTTATCTCCCGCAGCAGCTTTTTGTCCTCCTTGCGCACCGCTATGGCGTATGTCATGCTCCCCACCGGCTCCCCAACGAACTTGACCTCCGGGTTGAACCCCGCGGAGTACATGGCTATGGGGGCGTCGAACAACGTGGCGTCAAGGCGGCCGTTCACCAGGTCGTCGTAGGCGTTGGCCTCCACGATGTAGGTCCTTATGTCCTTGCAGCCAAGATCCTTCAAGAGGAAGTAGGCGTAGGACTGTTTAAGGGTCCCCACGGTCTTGTCCTTGAGGTCCGAAAAGGCTTTTATGTCCCTGTTGTCCCGGCGCACCGCTATCTGGAGGTAGGTGTGATAGTAGGGTATGGAGAAGGCCACCTCCTGCTGGTGCTCCGGGGTAACCTCAAGGCCGTTTATGGCCACGTCGTAGAGCCTTCTGTTCAGCCCCGGTATCAGGTTGTCCCAGCTGTTGTTGACGAAAACCGGTTTGCGCCCCATCTCCCTGGCCACGGCCTCGATGATGTCCACTTCAAAGCCTATGAGGCGATCCACGTTCTTGGGGTCGTTGAACATGAAAGGAACGCCACCTTCGGAGTCCCCAGCCCAGCGCAAAATCTTCTCCTGCCCCCACGCGACCCAGGGTATGAGAAGGCACAACATAATGGTGAGCATCCCAAGGAGCGGGAAGCTAAGATGGCGGCGTCCCATCACGCGATCCCCGTCCCCACCAGGTGCCTTAGGAACTCCCTGGTGCGCTCGTTCTTGGGGGAGGAGAAGAGGACCTCCCCATCGTCTATCTCCACGATCTCCCCCCGGTCCATGAAAACCACGTAATCTGAGGCCTCCTTGGCGAACCGCATCTCGTGGGTGACTATTATCTGGGTCATCCCCTCCGCGTCCAGGTCCCTCATGACCTGCAGGACCTCTCCAACAAGCTCCGGATCCAAAGCCGATGTGGGTTCATCGTAAAGCATGACCCTTGGGCTCATGGCCAGGGCCCTGGCTATGGCGGCCCGCTGGGTTTGCCCGCCGGACAACGTGGAGGGGTAGCGGTTCATCCTGTCCCCAAGGCCTACCTTCTTGAGCAGCTCTACAGCCCTGGCCTCCGCCGTTTCCCGATCCTCCCCCTTTACCACCATAGGCGCCAACATAACGTTCTCCAGAACCGTCTTGTGGGGGAAAAGCGTGAAGGACTGAAACACCATGCCCACTTCCTTGCGGATCTCGTGGGCCTTCATCAGGGTCTCCTTGCCGTATCCCCTTTCACTGCCGTCCCGTTCCAACGTGTGTCCGCACACCGTAAGGCGTCCCCGGTCCATGATCTCAAGACAGTTAAGGCACCTAAGCAGCGTGGACTTGCCGCACCCGGAGGGGCCTATTATGGATACCAGGTCCCCTTCCTCTATGGTGAGGCTTATGTTGTTGAGAACCTCTCCGTCTTCAAATCCCTTGCAGAGGTTTTCCACCACCACCAGGGGCTGAGCCTTCCCGTTCATCCCTTCTATCCCTCGAATACGTACGTTTTGATGGGGGGAAACCCGTTGAAGTTGACCGAGCAGTAGCTTGCGGTGTAAGCCCCGGCGGTGAGGAAATATACCCTGTCCCCTTCCGCAAGGCTCACCGGCAGCTCATACTTGAAGTGCTCGTAGAGGATGTCCACGCTGTCGCAGGTGGGGCCCGCCAGTATCACCTTCTGGCTGGGTCCCTTTTTCTCCACGTATATGGGGTACTTTATGGCCTCGTCCAAGGTCTCTATAAGTCCCCCGAACTTGCCGGCGTCCAGGTAGACCCAGCTGTAAGGGTTCGTCTGGGACTTTTTGGAGATCATCACCACCTCGCAGACCAGTATCCCCGCGTCGCCCACCATGCCTCGGCCCGGTTCTATCCATATCTCCGGCAGCTGCTCTCCGAAGTCCTCCTTGAGGAAGCGCCTTATCTCAGAGGCGTAGAGGGACAAGGGCGCCGTGGGTTCCAGGTACTGGGCTGGCAATCCCCCTCCCAGGTTGATCATCTTTAGCTCCACATCGAACTCCTTGGCGGAGTCGAAGAGGTACTTACAGGTGGATATGAGGAATCCCCACTGACCTATGTCCCTCTGCTGGGACCCCACGTGGAACGAAAGACCGTATGGCTCAACCGCCAACCTCTTGGACAGCCCTATGAGGCGGTATATGGAGTCCGGGTGGGTGCCGAACTTCCTCGACAGGGGCCAGTCCGCCCCGCTGCAGTCCGACAGGATCCTGTAGAACACCTTGGACCCCGGTGCGTTGTCCGCTATCTTCCTAAGATCCGACTCGCAATCCGTGGCGAACACCCGGACCCCCTTGGAGTATGCGTAGGCTATGTCACGGGCCTTCTTTATGGTGTTGCCGTAGCTTATCCTCTCCGGCTCCACCCCCAGGGAAAGGAGCTGATCCAGCTCGTATACGGAGGCCACGTCGAAATGGCTGCCCCGGTTCGCAAGGGCCTTGACCACCTGGTCGTGGGGGTTGGCCTTCACGGCGTAGTAACACGTTGCAAAGCCCATCTCTCGTTTTATCTCTTCGTACCTTTCCACCACCTTGGAAATGTCCACCACTAAGCAGGGTGTCTCCTTCTGGGCGGCGAAGGCCTTAAGCCTCTCGAACCTGTCCGGAGGGAAGTACCTGTCCAGGTCAAAGGTGTAGATGGGTGTCTTCAAATTTTCCTCTCTCCTCCCCTTTTTTGTGCGCTCATTTCGGCGAGCCCTGGAGAAGTTTAATGGCTTACACCTTAATGAGCAATCCCATTTGGTGCTATATTTATATGACCTCTCGAGCGGATTGCGCCACCGCCGAGGCTGTGACACGTAAATGGTTAAGGACTGGAGGTTGTTCCACACATGAGCCGAGCCTTCGTTAGGGAAGAAGACGAGGATCTGCTTAACCTCAAGTACGATGAGTCATACGTTAAGAAGCGGACCGATTGGCTCAACATCCAGCGGAAGAAGCTCGCTTTCCTTACCACGGACCCCAAGGCGGAGTCAATAGACCCCGCCACCAGGCAACGCTGGATAGCCCAGACCAAAGAGGACATCGAGCGCACCGAGGAGGAGCTCCGGCGGGTCAAGGCCATGCTGGAGGAGCCCAGGGGTTAGCGGACTTAGGCGCCTAATCGCCCTTGACTTGGCGCTACAGGTACTCCTTCTTTTCGTTGTGGGTAGCGTTGTTCGGGTCCTTTGCCCCTTGTGGCAGGTCCTGTGATGCTGGAGCGTTGCCGGCGGATCCTTCGTCCTGGGGGGCCGCGGTGAAGGACTCCGACGGAGAGGCGCTGGCCTCCTCCTGCTTGTCCTTTACCACTTCCTTGGTAGCCCCCTTGGGTGGAAGCCCTGGCATCTTGGCTTTCCCCTGACTTTGGGCGGCCGCCTTGCCCCCTTTTTGTGGGGCTGCGTTTTTTGTTTCCCCAGGGGTTATCCATATCTTGGTGCCTGGGGCTATGTACGTTACCAGCTTCTCAATGTCCCGGTTGCGCATCCTTATGCAGCCGTGGGTCACCCTCTTGCCTATTGACCCAGGGCTGTTGGTCCCGTGAATGGCTATCTGCCACGGGTTGTAGAAGGATATGAGCTTGCTCCCGTAAACCCCCTTCTGGGGCTCTCCTGGCTCGTTGAACCACGCGGGGTCGAACACCAGGTTTGTGGCGTCCTGGAGGATTCTGCGGACCTTGAAGACCCCCACAGGTGTGATGAGGTCCAGACGGTCCTTCTTGGTGTCTCCCTTGCCTCGGCCTATGGCCACGGGGAAGGATTTAAGGGGCTCGTCCCCCTTCATGAGGTAGAGCCTCAACTTCGACTTGTCGATCTTGATCCAGTACTCGTCCTTCTTTATGGTAAAGGGGGCCCCCCATGCCGTTGTGGCGGAGATCATAAACAGCGCGGCTAAAAGGACAGCTATCTTCTTGCTCAATCTTGGGGTCTCCTCCTGAGGCGAGGTGTCTTTAAGTGGGAATTATAGCATCTTTCAACGGTTTGGTTTATAGTATCCTCAAAGCCCCTTTAAGGGGTTGCCTTTTGTGAACAAGAGGCCTTTCGATTCGCTTGATGTGCTTTAAGCCGGGTGCGGGTCGCCACATCTACAAACTTAAGGGAGGGGAAGCGATATGGAAGTTCTTAAGGTCTCGGGCAACTCCCAGCCGAAGTCCGTGGCTGGTGCCATAGCGGCGGTTCTTCGGGAGTCCGGTTCCGTTGAGGTCCAGGCGGTGGGCGCCGGGGCGGTGAACCAGGCGGTGAAGTCCATAGCCATTGCCCGCGGTTACGTGGCCCCTAACGGGATAGACCTGATATGCATTCCCGCCTTCGCCAGGATAGAGATAGACAACGAGGAGAGGACCGCCATCAAGTTCCTGCTGGAGTCCCGTTAAATTTGTCCGAGGGTCCCAGCCCCTTCTCTGCGGGGTTTAAGCCATGACGGCGTGCTGTGCTAGGGGCCATTAGGCGCGGAGATTGGCGGGAATAGGTTCATCTGTCCATCCGCGGGTCCCCCGTGAGTTGTCACGGGGGACCCCATTTTAGTAATATGAGAGGATAAGCCTTTTGTGGGATCCCTTTAGGGGGTTGTTTCATGGGAGGGATCCGCGTCTTCATAATTGAAAGTCTTGGGGGGATTAGAGATGGAGGCCATAAGGGCGCCTAGGGGAACTAAGGACATCATGCCCGACGAGTCATGGAAGTGGGCGTACGTCCTTAAGGTGTGCCGCGATGTGGCGGATGACTTCGGCTACCGGGAGGTTCAGCTTCCCATCTTCGAGCACACGGAGCTGTTCTGCCGGGGCATTGGTGACACCACCGACGTGGTTGAGAAGGAGATGTACACCTTCACTGATCGGGGGGGCAGGAGCATAACCCTGCGGCCGGAATTGACCGCCTCCATGGTGAGGGCCTACCTTGAGCACGACCTCAAGAACCAGCCCCAGCCGGTAAAGCTTTGGAGCGCCGGTCCCATGTTCCGTTACGAGAGGCCCCAGAAGGGGCGCTACCGGCAGTTCTGGCAGGTGGACGTGGAAGCGCTGGGCTCTCAGGATCCGCTGGTGGATCTTGAGGTGATAGGCTTTTCCCTGGAGTTGTATCGCAGGCTTGGGCTTTCCAATCTCGAGGTAGTTCTTAACTCGGTGGGGTGCCCTAAGTGCCGTCCGGAGCACCGGAAGGCCTTGACCGATTACCTGGAGCCCCGTTTGGGTCAGCTCTGCGAGACCTGTCAGGGCAGGTTTTCCAGGAACCCCTTGAGGATACTGGACTGCAAGAACCCCTCATGCAAGGAGCTGACCGAGGAAGCCCCTGCCATGACGGATCACCTTTGCGAGGAGTGCAGGGCGCATTTTGACGCCCTCCTCAGAGGATTGGATTCGGTGGGGGCCAAGGTCAGCCTGGACAAGAGGCTCGTCCGGGGGCTTGATTACTACACCAAGACCGCCTACGAGATACTGTCCGGGGACTTGGGCGCCCAGAACGCGGTCTGCGGCGGAGGCCGATACGACCACCTGGCGGAGGCCATAGGGGGTCCCTTCGTGCCCGGCGTTGGCTTTGCGTCCGGCATAGAGCGGATCGTAATAACCATGGAGAGCCAGGGCTGTTCCTTCGGAGATGCTCCCAGCACCCAGGTCTTCGTGGTGGCCGCCGACCAGGACATTGAGGTCCGCCTGGCCGCCGCCGGCATCCTGAAGGAGCTTCGCTCCATGGGCGTTAAAGCGGACATGGATTACTCCGGCAAGTCCTTCAAGGCTCAGATGAAACTGGCTTCCCAGAAGGAGGTCCCGTGGGTTTGCATAATCGGCCGCAATGAACTTGAGAAGTCCGTGGTGGCCCTCAAGGACATGGGGCAGGGCACCCAGCAGGAAGTGCCTATTGCAGCGGCGGCGGAGGTTATCTTTAAGACAGCAGGGGAGGTAAGGTAGGATGTCCGTTTCAGAGGGTCTCTTCGGGGAGTCTTGGAAGAGGACCGTTAAGTGTGGTGAGGTGGGGCCGTCCCTGACCGGCGATGCCGTGGTTTTGAACGGATGGCTCAGACGCCGCAGGGATCTTGGTGGGATAATATTCCTTGAGCTGTGGGACTATACCGGCCTTGTCCAGGTGGTGATAAACCCCGAGGTGGCGCCCTCCGCCCACGAGAAGGCCAAGGACGTGAGAAGCGAGTACGTGCTTGCCGTGAAGGGTCGCGTAAGCCGGCGGCCCGAGGGCACCGAGAATCCCGATATGCCCACCGGGGAAGTGGAGGTGGTGGCGGAGGACATTCAGGTGCTGGCACCCTCCAAGCCCCTTCCCTTCGAGATAAACGAGGCGGACAGGGTTGATGAGAACCTGAGGCTTAAGCACCGCTTCTTGGACTTAAGGCGCGATAAGATGCAGCATAACCTGAGGGTGCGAGGTAAAGCCGCGCTGTTCACCAGGAGCTACCTGTCCCAGAACGGTTTCCTTGAGGTGGAGACCCCCATGCTCACCAAGTCCACCCCGGAAGGGGCAAGGGACTTTTTGGTTCCCAGCAGGGTAAACCCCGGCAAGTTCTTTGCCCTCCCGCAGTCGCCCCAGATATTCAAGCAGATACTCATGGTGGCCGGATGCGACCGGTACTTCCAGATAGTCAAATGTTTCCGCGATGAGGATTTAAGGGCGGACCGCCAGCCGGAGTTCACCCAGGTGGACCTGGAGATGAGCTTCATAACCGAGGAGGACGTGTTTTCCCTGCTTGAAGGCTACATCAAGGGGCTGTTCTCCCACGTGCTGGGGGAGGATATCCCAACCCCCTTCAAGCGAATCACATGGCGGGAGGCCATGGATCTTTACGGAAGCGATAAGCCGGATTTGCGGATACCGTCCCATATGGTGGACCTATCGTCCGTCATGGCCTTTGAGGGCTCTCCTTTGAAGGCATTGGTGGATGAGGGCGGTTCTGTGAAGGGGCTTAGGCTCCAGGGTGGCGCCAAGCTGTCCAGGAAGGACGCGTCCAACCTTGAGGCCCGAGCCATTGAGCTTGGGGCTAAGGGCTTGGCGGTCATACAGCGCACCCATGAGGGGCTTAAGGGGCCCTTTGTGAAGGGCATGGATGACGGAACAAAGCAGAGGCTTCTGGAATTGTCGGCCCTGGAAGAGGGCGATGCCCTCCTGGTCTTAGCGGATAAGTCCTGGCGCCTGGCCTGCGAGGTCCTTGGCACCATAAGGCTTGAGGCCTCCCGGTCCCTTGGGTTGGTGGAGGAGGGATGGCGTTTCCTTTGGGTGGTGGACTTCCCGCTTTTCGAGTGGGACGAAGATCAGGGCCGCTACGTCTCGGTACATCATCCCTTTACCTCTCCCAAGCAGGAGGACCTTGGCATCCTGGAGTCCGATCCCCTGGCGGTGAGATCCCGGGCCTACGACTTGGTGCTGAACGGAAGCGAAGTTGGAGGGGGGTCCATAAGGATACACCATCCAGCGGTGCAGGAGAGGGTGTTCAAGGTGTTGGGCTTCTCGGAGGAGCAGCTGAGGGATCGGTTCGGATTCCTGTTGGACGCCCTCTCCTACGGAACTCCTCCCCACGGAGGGCTTGCCCTCGGTTTCGACCGGCTGGTAATGATGCTCTGCGGAGCCAAGTCCATAAGGGAGGTCATGGCTTTCCCCAAGACCCAAAGGGCTCAGTGCCTGCTGTCGGGAGCCCCTTCGTGGGTTGATAAGTCACAGCTGGATGAGCTATACATAGCCAGCACGTTCAAAGGAGATGACGCGGCGGATTGACCGCCTTCCAGATTTGATTATTTGATTGTTTGATTAAAGCTTGCAAGGTGGTACGCTAATCCCAGGACAGGAGGTGTTGTCTTTGCTTTCCGTCAGGTTTCTTGGACATGCGGCCTTTTACCTGGAGGGGGATTCCTTCGGCGCCCTGGTGGATCCCTTCATAAGCGGCAACCCCGTGGCCAGGGGGATTGAAGGAATAAGGCCCCAGTGGATCTTCGTGACCCATGGCCACGGGGACCACCTGGGGGACACCGTGGCCATGGCAAAGGAATACGGAGCCACGGTGGTGTGCAACTATGAGTTGTCCCTCATCCTTGGCCGCCGGGGTGTTAGGACCATGGGGATGTACTTTGCCGGAAGGACTCCTATGCCCTTTGGCAGCGTCCGGATGGTGAAGGCCCTTCACGGCTCCGGGGTTGACGAAGGGGATACGGTGGCCTACGGAGGTGTGGCCTGCGGCTTTGTGATAGAGGCCTGTGGGGTAAAGGTGTACCACGCGGGGGACACGGGGCTTACCGCTGACATGGGGCTTTTAGCCCAGGAGGGCATAGATCTGGCCCTGTTGCCCATCGGCGGATTTTACGTGATGGACTGTGAGGATGCCGTAAGGGCGGTGAGCATGATAAAGCCCCGGAAGGTGGTTCCCATGCACTATGACACGTTCCCTCCCATAAAAGCGGATCCTAAACGGTTTGCTCAATTGGTGGGGGCAGAGGCAGAGACCGTCGTATTGTCCCCGGGGGAGTCCTTGACCGTAGGGGATTGACCCAAGGAGATGCTGCACGAAGGGTTAAAGTAGTTGGGACGGTCCATTGGTGACCACAGGTTTCAAGGGCGGGATGGGGAGTCTCCCGCCCTTGATCTTTTGATGCAATCAGTATCTGAGGCCGAACACCGGGTGGAAGATGCGCTCGTCGTGCAGGAACTTGGCTTGTTCCTCCAAGGCTTTCTTTGCCCGGTCTCCCATGCGGATCGCCAGGACGGATGTTATCACGTGCACCAGGAAGAGCGGGCCTATTATGCTGCTTCCGAAGGTGGGGGAGGAGGCGGAGACGTACATGGATAGCTCCGCGAACCTGCAAACCGGCGCTGCGGGGCTGTCGGTTATGGATATAACCTTGCAGCCGTTGTTGTGGGCGGTCTCCACGGATTCGGTGACCTCCACCACGTAGCTGGGAAGTTCGCAGACCACCAGCAGATCCTCCTTGCCCGCCACCCGCACCTGCTCATGCAGCGTTAAAGTTCCCCGCTTAAGGAGGAAGGAGTTTAAGTTCATAACCCTAAGCCGTACCTGAAGGGATTCCGCCACCATGGAGGATATGCCCCAGCCGATGCAGTATATGTTTCGCGCCCGCTGAACCATATCGCAAAAGGTGGACACGCTTGCGGCTGACAGCTGGGACCAAGTGTCGTCCAGGTTTGCGTGTTCCATGCGGTATATGGTGTCCGGCAGGCTCTCCTCCGAGCTGGATACCTTGGCCAGCATGGCGGCGGGGTTCACCTGCTCAAGGATGGCCTTCTGCAGTGCGTCCTTGAGCTCTGAATAGCCTTCGAACCCGAGCATCCTGGCCACCCTCACCAGCTGGGCCTTGGAGACGTTGAGGTCCTCCGCCACGTCCCCTATGGATCTGAAAGCCGCTTCCCGCATGTTCGACAGCAAGTACTCAACCACACGCCTTGCCTTGTTGGGCATGGTTTCCACCCGTTCCATCATCAGCGCCTGAAGCTGGGCACTGTCCATGTTGACACCCCTTCCGTTATCAGTGGGATTTACGAACCTGTTAGTCCCTACCTTCAAAGGGGCCCTTACGGCGCCATCGGCTTGGAGGTGCTTTGACCTCTTGAAACCTCTTGAAGGCACGGCCTCACCCCATGGTTTCTACCATTGGGGTGAGATATTGGGGACTTTAGTAAACCTTAACGGGGTTTCCGTTCAAGTTTTCCTGTACATTATATACCATGGCATATGCCAAGGAAACTGATTTTCCCTTTTGGTTCGTTGTCTACAGTTGACACCTTTGGGCTGTAAAAGAAGAAGGGCCCCTCCTCAACGGAGAAGGGGCCCTTGGCTTTGTCGTTTAATGTTTCAGCTTTTAAGCGGAAACCGCTTCCTTGGCCATCTGATACCCCCGCTCGATGGCGTTCTTGTTCACCTCTATGAGGGATGCCTTGCCGCCGGCGGAGAGCTTCTTCTCCAGGGCCTTGACTATGCTGTCCATGGAGACGACGCCGGTGGCTCCCGCCACGGCGCCCAGCATGACCATGTTGGCCACCTTGAGGTTCCCCAGCTGGTCCGCTATCTCGTTGCAGGGGACCTTAACTGACACGATGTCCTTCCTCTGGGGCTCCCGATCTATAACCGACTGGTTGATCAGAAGATGCCCTTTGGGAGTTACCGCGGGCTCGAACTTGGTGAGGGAAGGGATGTTCATGGCCACCACCACTTCCGCGTCGTTGGTGACCGGTGAGGCCACGGGCTCATCGCTTATCACCACCGTGCAGTTGGCGGTACCCCCGCGCATTTCCGGGCCGTAGGAGGGCATCCAGGTGACGTGCTTGCCCTCAAACATGCCTGCCAGGGATATTATCTGCCCCATGAGCATGACTCCCTGCCCCCCGAATCCAGCGAAGATCATCCGAGTGTTCATCGGTTACTCACCCACCTTGTCCACGAATACTCCCAAGGGATACTCGGGAACCATGTTCTCCTCCAGCCACTTGAGCGACTTGACGGGATCTATGCCCCAATTGGTGGGGCAGGTGGAGAGGACCTCCACCATCCCGAAGCCAAGCCCCCTTACCTGGGCGAGGAAGGCCTTTCTTATCGCATCCTTGGTCTTGCGTATGTCCTGGGGGGTGTTGACCTTGGTGCGGGCCAGGTAAGCCACTCCGCGGGTCTCCTTTATGAGCTCGGAAACCCTCAAGGGGAAACCATCGTTCTCCGCCTTCCTGCCGTAGGGGGTTGTGGTGCTCTTCATCCCAAGCAGGGTGGTGGGGGCCATCTGGCCTCCGGTCATCCCGTATATGGCGTTGTTAACAAAGATGGTGGTGATCTTCTCCCCACGGTTTGCGGCGTGGATTATCTCCGCGGTACCTATGGCCGCAAGATCCCCGTCACCCTGGTAGGTGAACGCGTAAAGGTCCGGCCTGGCCCTCTTTATTCCGGTGGCCACTGCGGGGGCCCTGCCATGGGCCGCTATGGTCCCGTCGGTATCGAAGAACTCGTAAGCGAAGACGGAACAACCTATGGGAGCCACCGTTACGGTCTTCTCCCTTATGCCTAGCTCGTCCAGCACCTCCGCCACCAGCCGATGGATCACCCCGTGGGTGCAGCCGGGACAGTAGGTGAACTCCTTCATGGTGAGGCTGTCGGGCCTCTTCATAACAACCTGAAAAGTCATGGCTCAATTACCTCCCCAGCTTCGAGTTTAGGGCGTTTAGGATCTCGTCGGGGGTGGGCACCACTCCGCCCATGCGCTTGAAGAACTCCACGGGGGCATGGTCCTTAACCGCCATCTTAACGTCCTCCAACATCTGTCCCATGTTGAGCTCCGCGTCCAAGATGAGCTTCTTGCCCTTGGCCAGCTCCTCAAGCCTCTTGTAGGGGAAGGGCCACAGGGTTATGGGGCGGAAAAGCCCCGCCTTTATGCCGCTGGAGCGGGCCTGATCGACCACGCTCTTGGCGATCCTGGCCACGGTGCCGAAGGCGGTTATGATCACATCCGCATCCTCCGTGAGGTACTCCTCCCAGCGGACCTCCTCCTGTTCCATCCGCTCGTACTTGGCCACCAGTGCCAGGTTCATCTGCTCAAGCCTGTAGGGATCCAGGTCAAAGGGGGCCACAATCCTCTTATCCCTTCCCGAGGCGCCGGTAAGAGCCCAGTTGCTGTGGCTCGGAAGGGCTGACAGGTCCATGAAATCCGGGAAGGTGACGGGCTCCATTATCTGGCCTATCACTCCGTCGGCGATTATCAACGTGGGGTTTCGGTACTTGTCCGCCAGATCGAAGGCAAGCACCGTGAGATCCACTGCCTCCTGCACGGTGGAGGGGGCCAGGACTATCAGCTTGTAGTCTCCGTGTCCACCCCCCTTGGTGGCCTGCCAGTAGTCACCCTGGGCGGGCTGTATGTCCCCAAGGCCGGGTCCGCCGCGCACCACGTTCACAAGCACTGCCGGCAGCTCTGCGCAGGCCATGTAGGAAACGCCCTCCTGCATTAGGCTGTAGCCGGGGGACGATGTGGACGTCATGACCCGGGTGCCGGTGCAGGCGGCCCCGTATACCATGTTGATGGTGGCCACCTCGCTCTCGGTCTGGAGGAAGGTGCCGTTTACCTCCGGCATCCGCTTGGACATGTACTCAGGAAGCTCGTTCTGGGGCGTTATGGGGTAACCGAAAAACAGCCTGCAACCGGCCCTTACGGCGGCCTCCCCCATGGCTTCCGTTCCCTTTACCAAAACTCTCTCGGCCATATGAGTTCCCCTCCCAATCCTTTTAGGTGTTATCCCTAAGCGCCCCTTAAGCGTTGTCCGCCGTTTCCTTGTAGACGGTTATGCACACGTCGGGACATATGTTGTAGCAGAAACCACAGCCGATGCACTTGTCCAGGTGCTTGGCCTCCGCGGGATGATACCCCTTGGCGTTGAACGAGTCACCGAACTCGATGACCTTCATGGGGCAGACGCTCACGCATAGACCGCACCCCTTACACCTGTCCTGGTCGATATCAATCTTGCCCTTGGCCTTTGCCATACCAACAACACCTCCGTGCTTGATGTGCCTTTCTATATTTCCATCCTCATGAAGCGCCTTATGGGAAAAGCCGGGAACCGCAGCCCCTTGGGTTCTATGAAGTCCGGGACCACCGTGAACTTGACCGGGATGCCAAGCCTCCTGGAGGCCTCTTCAAGCACTTCCTCCCCACGAAGGATGAGGTCCAATGTGGTCTCCTTTGAGAGGTTGGGGTTGTTTATCAGGTAATCAACCCTTATGTCCGCCACCTTGGTTAGGTCATCCAGTGCCTTTGTTATGCCGTCCACGGTGGAGGAGAAGGGGCGCGCCACGTTTACCACCATGGATATCTCGCAGTCCCCGAGGTGGGGTTTCAGGTACCCCAGGACCACGATGCCCCCCTCTTCTCCCCCAACGTCTATCACGGTCTTGTACTCCTGGCGCTCCAGATAGCCCCTGGCAGCGCCGGTTATCACCGGAAGATCCCCATTCCGAAGAGATCCTTGGGGATATACCGGTGTAAGCCCCAAAACCTCCAGCTCTTCCGCCACATCCCGGCTCCTGAAATAGGGGGATATTATGTCCCCGTCCACTATGGCCACCTTGGGCCACTGCTGCCTAAGATGCAGGGCCCAGTTTATGGCCATCTCGGTCTTCCCGCTTCCGAAGAGCCCGATGAACGCGTAGTTTTTCCTAAGCTCCGTCACACTAGCACCCCTAGCCTTGGAACTTCATCTGGGAGTAGACCTTTGGCGTCTCCTCTCCCCTTAGAACCCGGAGCCCTCCCATGGCAAGGGCCCGCTCCTCGTCGCCGCCGGGGAAGACGAACACCTGGGCTATGAACTCCACCATCTCCTTTATCCAAGGGACCATGTAATCGTTGTCATAGGCAAGGCCGCCGGTAAGGACGATGCCGTCCACCTGCCCCTTCAAAACCGCTGCCATCTTGCCGATCCACTTGGCGGTCTGGTAGGCCATGGCCTTGTATATCAGCAAGGCCTCCTTGTCGCCCTGTTCTATGCGCCTTGACACCTCCATGCCGTCGTTGGTGCCCAGGTAGTCCACCATGCCGCCGGAACCCTTTATCTTTTTCTTCATCTGGTCCAGGGTATACTTGCCGCTGTAGCAAAGGTCTATGAGCTGGGTGAGGGGCAGCGTGCCGCTGCGCTCCGGGGTGAAGGGGCCGTCTCCATCCAACGCGTTGTTCACGTTGACCACCCGTCCCTTCCGGTGGGCGCCCACGGATATGCCGCCTCCCATGTGAACCACCACCAGGTTTACCTCTTCGTAAGCCTTCCCAAGCTTCTCAGCGGCGATCCTGGCGGTGGCCTTCTGGTTAAGTGCGTGGAATATGGAGCGCCGTTTAAACATTGGATGACCGGAATAACGGGCCAGCTCCTCCATCTCGTCCACCACCACCGGATCCACGATGAACGATGGGATCCCGAAGGACTTGGTGAACTGATAGGCGATGAGGGCCCCCAGGTTGGACGCATGTTCCCCGTTCTTGCCGGCCTTCAGGTCCTCCAACATGTCCTCGGTGATTTTGTAGGTTCCCCCTGAGGATATGGGATCCAGAAGCCCTCCTCTTCCCACCACCGCCGCCAGGTCCTTGGGGCTCACGTTGGACTCCTCCAGGAAGGCCTCTATTATACGGGTCCTGAACTCGAACTGATCCGTGAGCCTCTTAAAGGGGCTGAGCTCCTCCGACGAGTGGCGCAGGGTCTTGGAGGCCAAAACCTCCTCTCCCTCAAATACCGCCACCTTGGTGCTAGTGGAGCCGGGATTTATGACCAGTATCTTCATCCTTCAGCACCGCCTTCTTATGGTTCGTTGCCGACACGCCAAGGGCTAAGCCTTGAACGTCCAGGACCGGGCCCTCTCCTGGCCGGTCATGACCCGGAGGGCTCCGTAGGCCAGAGCCTCCATCTCCATCTCCCCGGGAACTACGAACACCTTAGCGAACCGGTCCACGTAGCTTCGTATCATGTTGATGAAGTCGCCGCTGTGGGCCATGCCGCCGGTTATGACAATGCAGTCCACCTTGCCCTTGAGGGCCACGCACATGGCCCCTATCTCCTGGGCTATCTGGTAAGCCATGGCCTCGATAACCTCCAGGGCCTTGGGGTCCTCTTGAGACATCTTGAACGCCTCCCTTAGGTCGTTCGTCCCAAGATAAGCCACCAGTCCCCCCTTGCCGACGAAGGTCTTCTTCAGCTGATCCTTGGTGTACTTGCCGGAGTAGGCCGTCTTCACCACGTCTCCCACCGGCAGTTCCCCGGAGCGCTCCACGCTGAAGGGGCCCTCGTCGTTGGCGTTGTTAACGTCGAACATGCGCCCCTTTTCAAAGGGGGCCACCGATATGCCGCCCCCCAGGTGGGCTATCACCATGTTGGTCTCATGAAATGGCGCCTTGAGCTCCTCTTCCGCCACCTTGATGCCCACCACCCGCATGTTGGATATGTGGGACAGACACTTTCTCTCAAGGTCCTTTATCCCCGAGATCCTTGCCACGTCCTCCATCTCGTCCACGCTGACCGGGTCGGTCACGTACACCGGTACTTCCTTCTTGGCCTTCCGGGCCATGTCAAGGCCTATGACCGCCGCGAGGTTTGAGGCATGCTGGACTTTAGCGTGGTGGAGGAGGTAATCCTCCATCTCATGGTTGACCTGGTACGTGCCGCTCTCCAGCGGGGGCAGTATCCCTCCCCGGGCTGCTATGGCGTCCAGCTGATCAACCGAAAGGCCGTTCCTGGTTAGGAAATCCGATATGGCCTTCTCCCGGAGCTCCCTTTGGTCCATGAGTGATTCGTAGCGATCCAGTTCGTTCGCCGGGTGGCTCAAGTTCTCCTGCGCCACCTTCTCCTTGCCGTTGAAGATGGCGACCTTGGTGCTGCTGGATCCGGGATTGATGACCAATATCTTCATGCTACATCAGCCCCTTTTGCTTGCCGTACTCCACGATGACGTCCCTAAGGCGCCTTACGCCCTCGACTATCTTCCCCTCCGGCGGCAGACAGAAGGACAGCCTCATGGAAGTGGACGGGGTCTTTTCGATGGAGAACGCCTCGCCGGGTATGTAGTAGACGTTCTTGGACTTCGCCACGTCGAACATCCCTATGGTGTCGAAACCCTGGGGCAGGGTGATCCAAACGAAAAGGCCGCCCTCCGGGTCTATCCACTTGGCGCCCTCTATGACCGAGAAATCCTCGTTCAGGGCCTTTATCATGGTGTCCTTCTTGGAGCGATAAAGCTCTATGCCGGGCCTTATCTGCTCCACTATGTCGTAGCGGTTCAGGTACCGCGCGGCTATGCGCTGAGTAAGGCTGGGGCAGCAGAGGTCCATGGCCTGCTTGGCCATGGTGGCCCTGCGCACTATGTCGGACCTGCCCAGGATCACGCCGATCCTAAGCCCTGGGGTAAGAACCTTGCTGAAGGTGTTAAGCAGGACCACCCGATCGGGGCCCGCAAGCCTGTAAAGGGAGGGCTGGGGTTCCCCGCTGAAACGGAGCATCCCGTAGGGGTCGTCCTCAAGGATGAGGATGTCGTAGCGGTCGCAGATCTCTATGAGCCGCTTGCGCTTCTCAAGGCTCATGGTGACGCTGGCGGGGTTGTGGAAGTTGGGGACGGTGTAAATGAACTTTACCTTGTTTATCTCCCCCTGGGCGTCGATCTCCTTAAGGCGCCTTTCAAGGTAGTCCACGTCCATGCCGTCGTCCTCAATTGGAACGGTTTCGAACCTTGGGAACGACATCCTGAAGGCGCTCACCGCCCCAAGGTACGCGGGGAACTCCATGAAGCATATGCTGTCCTTGTCGAGGAATATACGAGCCATGAGGTCCAGGGCCTGCTGCGAGCCGGTGGTGAATAGCATCTGATCCCTCTGGATTCCGTCGATGCCGTAGGTCCTGTGGAGCAGCTTGGCCATCTCCTGAGCTAAGAGGTCGTCCCCTTCGGTGGTGTTGTACTGCAGCGTGTAGGAGTAATCCTGCTCGATTACCTCCTTGGCTATCTGGGCCAGCTCGTGACGGGGGAAGGTGTTAGGGTCCGGGACTCCTCCGCCGAAGGATATGGCCTCCGGAGAGGCGGCGAACTTCAAAAGCTCCCTGATGATGGAGGATCTCAAGTTCAGTCCCACTTCCGACAGCTTGTCTTCCAATGACATGATACCCACTCCTTCGTCTCTTTTATGCCCCTTGGGCCACGGCGGACGCCGTAAAAGGGTGCCTCTAAAGCCCTGGCTTTGGCGCTTCTTTGTGACAGCGTGAGAAACAAGAAGAGTCAAGGTTTTTATGTGATTTTTGCGTCAAGCTTTAGGTATCACGCTTACCCTCCGCTAGTAAGTTTAAACTTGTGGGTTATGATTGTCAATCCAATGGATTTGAAGTTTCTAAATTTTGAGTTTTTTAGGTCAATCGGGGCTTCTCAAGTTCCAAAAGTTCTCTTCCTTTTCCCTCATGACGGGACAGGTTGCAAATTCAACGCCATTCGCCACGCAGGCGTTGCACGAGAAGCACGCGGAGGGCCGGCGGTCGTCTTCCTTCCAGCGGTTCACCAGATCCGATTCCGCTATGAAGGGCCTTCCCATTGAAACCGCCGAGCAGACGCCCTCCTCAAGCAGATCCGCGGCGCGCTCAATGCTCCTAATGCCGCCTGACAGCATCACGTGGGTGTTGAGTTTGAGTTCCCTTAGGGCCGTCGAAAGACGGCGGCACTGCGGCGCCAAGTGGGCTTCGCTTTCCCCCGATGATACCCCAAGCCTCAACGTCCCAAGGGGAGGCTTTGATGCAAACGTGCCGGAGGTGACCTCTATGAGGTGTGCGCCTCTCTTCGCCAGCTCCAGCGCAAGCGTGAGCCCCTCTTCAACCCCGTAGCCCTCCGGTACCTCCTCTCCTAACCCAACCTTGACCCATACGGGTCCATGGGGAAGACACGTGTCAAGGACCATTGCCGCCGGCTCCCAGGGGTTCTTGATGCCCGGTGGGTTAGGTTGAGCCGTTAAGAAAGAGTCCAGGAGGCTCCCGTGGCAGCAACGGATCTGCACCGCCGAGGCTCCCGCCTCAAAAGCTTTTTGGGCGAAGCGGCCAAACGCCTGGGCCACCCTGAGCGGGTCCACCTCGCCGGGAAGCGGTCCCTTGGGCCCCATGAATTGGGGCACGTTGTGTGTCCTGTGGCTTGAGTGTCCCAGCTGAACTACCAGGGGGCAGCTCACATCCCTTAAGAGAGCGCTCAGCCGTTCCACAAACCCTACGAAGCCGTCTCTGTGGGCCTTGTCGCTCTCCAGCCTGTCCACCTGGAACTCACCGGTTATTACCGCTCCGGCGCCACCCGCCCCAATGGAACGGTAAAACCTAAGGGCCCTGTCGGAGGGCCATGGCTTAAAAGCCTCGGTTGTCATGGCGGAGGCCACGAAACGGCAGGTAAGCGTAACGCCACCAACGTTGGGGGGCTCAAAGAGTTTCCGCACGGTTTCCAAAGATGCCAAAGGATAGCACCTCCTGCCTTCAAGGTAGGGTATATCACCAGTCCCGGTAGTCCCCCTCTATCCACTCGGGCCATACCGCGGCCCAGGCAAAGTGGTCCGCCTCCTGCTCAAAGCGGCTTAGGGGTTGAAGGGTCCTATCGAAGAATGCCTGCCCCTTGGGGTGGTGGATTATGTGGTACACCTCGTGGAAGAGGGTAAAGCGCCTCCAGAAGGGGGGGAGGGACGAGTTTATCAGTATGGCCCCCCTGGAGGTCCTGCAGATGTGAAACCCCCACATGCCGTCGGGCAGCTCAGTGTACCGAACCTCAAGGGAGCGGCCGCACAGTTCCTCCGCCATGACCAACACGTCGAACTCGTCCTTCCTCTGCCACCTCTTGGCCTCCTCCAATGCCCACCGGGGCAGCTCCTCCGGCGGAGACGGAAAGTCCATACGGCAGCCCATGGAACCCCCCTTAAACTCGGTCTCCTTCCTCTTCCTCATCCCATTCCTCTAGAACAGTTTCCACCAGCCGGTGGATGCGCTTCATGTCCTTGGGGGAGAGCTTTCTGCTCCTGTACCAGACCTCCACCTCTCCGGACGACAAAACCTCCTCCAGCTGCATCCTGCCCCCTCCGTCGGATGGGGCCCTCATCAGGTCCGCCGGGGTGGCGTCCAACGCCTCCGCCAACCGCTCAAGAAGGTCCATGGAGGGCTTCCTGCGGTTGCTCTCTATGGCTTGAACGTATATTCGGCTGACGTTTATCATGTCCGCCAGCTTCTGCTGAGTGAGCCCCTTGGCCAGTCGAAGGGTCTTTACCCTCATGCCAAGGCTCATCTAATCACCCCCATTTCGCTTGATGTTATCTAGCAGTATATGTCCGTTTGTTTGAGTTATCAACTCTTTGTCCGCCAGCATAAGGGCAAATAGCCCGCAGGCAAGAAGATCCGCCGCACCCCCGGGGCTTACTCCGGCCTCCTTTAGCTCAAGGTCAAGCCGCATGATTGGGGAGTAGTCCCCTGACAGGGGGCTGAACTCCCGGAGGGCGTTTCTAACCGCCTGTCTGTAGGCTCCGTTCCAGAATTCGTATCCTCCCCGGTGTATCACGTTGCTGTCCTCGCAAGCCTCCATGGCGGAAAGGAGCCCCATGAGGGCCGCGTTGTTAAGGGATGCCCCCTTGGAAAGCCATTCCTTGACCGCCGGGTACACGCGATTAACCACCGTGGGGAATCCCGCCTCCGCCTCACCCCTTATGCCGGTGACCGAGTGTTCCAGGTAAAGCCTTTCCCCGTGGGTGAGATGCGGTTTTCTACCAGGACCGTCCTTCAATGGCCTAAGTTCCCTCTCCACAAGGCCCGCCGCTGGTCCCGCCGCGGCGGAGCCCATGAGGGCCACGTCCAGCGGCAACCCATTGATTGCGCAACTGCCCGCCCCGTAGACCCACAGCGACAGGGCGAAGATCAACCCCTTGTGGGTGTTCACCCCGCCGGTGGCTTCGAACATGGCCCGCTCCATCTCAAGTCCGTTCCGCCTTAGCGTTCCAAGGGCCGCCTCCCCGGTCATGCCCATGAGCCCCACCTGGGCCTGCCTGCTCCAAAAGCCCGCCAGGGCCGAACAGCTCAAAAGGAAGTGGGTCCAGTCCATGTCGTCGTGGCAGCCCGGATCGCTGGGATCCACCAGGCCTGGCTTGGGGCATATAAGCACCTCCGTTGCGGAGGCCCAGGCGGCGGCGCAGCCTATCATGGTGGATAGGTGATCGGCCCTACTCTTCACCGGATCACGCCCCTTTCTGGATTTTTGAGCCAGCCCCCGGATCCTTGGGGATGTTGGAACCTTGAAACTGAGGCTTACCCTTCGCTGAGTGCTAAACTTTGGCTCGGAAGAGTATATCAGATGTTGGCCTTATACTTTTGTGCAAGGAGGTCTTAACGATGGCATGTTCCCCCGATGCGGTGGAGCTCGTGGAGTCCAGGCTTAAGGAGATGGGGTATGGCGGAAGGGTCTTTAAGTCAGCGGAAACGATCCACACCGTGCAGGACGCCTCAAGGGCCGTTGGGGTGGAGGAGGGCAGGATCCTTAAGAGCATCCTCCTCATGGACCGGGGGGAGCTGGTGTTGGCACTTATGAGCGGCACTAACCGTTTGGACCTTAAGAAGGCCGCGGGGCTTTTGGGGCTCAAAAGGATTCGGATGGCCACTTACGATGAAGTGGTGGCCCTTACCCCCTTCAAGCCCGGAGGCGTGCCGCCGGTGGGGTATCAGTTCCCCATAAGGGCCCTCATGGACGAGGACCTGTTCCTTTACGATGTCGTCTGGGCTGCGGCGGGCGATGACCACTCTTTCTTCCCCGTGTCCCCGGAGGAGCTTAAGGGTTACACTGGAGCTTCGGTGGGGGATATAAAAAAATAAAGAAGGCTTGATGGGGCCTTTGCGTTGGGCTTACGCGGCGATGACGTGAAAGACCACGCCGGTCCAAGGAGCCGCAGCCTTTAGCTTTAGGTCCTTGGGCCGGCGTTTCTACCCTTTGGGGCTAGCTCAACATGTACTCCCTTATCTGCTGTTCCTCCATGCCGGCTCCCACCGCCACGGACAGGCGGAGCCTAGCCTGGACGGGTCTTAGCGTGCCGCCGTCTATGGCCCCCATGTCTATGAGCCTCTTGGCGGATCCTTCGAAATCGTAAAGGGGCAGCACCCTGCCCAACTGGCAGCGGGAGGTTATTACCACCGGGACCCTGCGGCGGATTATGTTCTTAAGGTGCGGTATCCAAGGGGGCGGCACATTGCCGGTCCCAAAGCCCCCAAGCACCAGGCCCTTCAGGGATTCGTCCCTGGATAGATGTCCCAGCACCAGCTCTCCGCCCCCCAAAGATGCGTAGAGAACCTCCACGTCCTTGGCGGGTACCACCGGTCTGTCTATGACCCTTGGCCTCTTGGGTATCCTGTTAACGTACACCCTGTTTTGAACCACCTCGCCCACCGGGCCCATGCCGGGAGCGGCGAAGTCATGCCCCCGATGGCTGTAGTATTTACAAGCCTCGGAGGCGGCGAAGAGCTCCCCTCGGGAGAAGATGGTGACCCCCATCCCCCAGCACTCCTCGGAGGAGGCGGATAAAACCGCCTGACGCAGGTTTATGACTCCCTCGTTGCTGCCGTGCCTTGCCGGAGACCCCAACCCGGCGAACACCACCGGCTGCGGATACGGCCAAAGCAGGTCCACCAGGTAGGCCATCTCCTCCATCACGTCGGTGCCGCTCGCCACCGCTATGCCGTCGAAGCCCTCGTTTACCAGGGATCTTAAGAGCTCCAGCAGGTCGGTGGTTACCCGTATGGTGTAGTGGCTGCTGGGCTGTCGGCTCCACTCTACTACCTCCAGATCTCCCATCTCCGAAGGCAGGCCTATGGTCGCCTTCAGTGAATCCGATGATGAAAGGTCCGCCAGAGATGGGCTTCCGGCGAAAACCAGTGCCGTCTTTTTAGATCTCATCGCTTGCCTCCTTGCGTTCGTGATCCATGAGGACCGGAGCTGGGCTCGGTGGCACTTGATGCAGCCGTTCAGTATCCCAGTTCCTGGAGGACGATTATAACGTGGGCATCCCTTCCGGCGGGACACCTCTCAAGTATGGACACCACCCGACACATCCTATCCGGTACTTGGCAGTCCACGCAGGTCCCGGTCTTGGCGCACGGTACCGAAGAGTTCAGCCTTAGCCCGTTGGGGGCCGCGGAGGCCTTAGCTCGCTTAAGGGCTGATTCCAGGTCCCAGGTTATCTTGTTGATCCCCGCTACCAGGATCAGCTTGCCGGGGCCGAAGGAGATGCCCGCCACGCGGTTGCCCGTGCCGTCAACGTTCACGATGAGCCCCTCTTGTGAGAGGGCGTTGACGCTGGACAGGAACACGTCGGCGCATATCTCCTCCACAAGAACCCTCTTGCGCTCCTCCGGCGTCATCTCTTTCCAGTGGTGAATGACCCGGTTGCCCCGCCTGTCCAGTGCCTCGGGAAGACCTATCTGCCTTATGGTTACGCTCCCAGGTATGCCTACCGACGCCCCTTCGGGCACCAGCTCAAGCACCTTGGCCAACGCCTCCTGGGCATCCCTTACCACCCACGCCTGGAACCCCCTGCCTCGAAGCTTCTGGGCCACGCCCTCCGCCAGCACCTCATCGGCCTTGGCCTTATGCGACATGAGATCAGCCATCTTTGCCTGGGTCACCTCCTGGATAAAACTGCTTCACCGGATACTAGAAAAATCTTGACTTAGCGGCTCCATACGTCATCAGCCCTTAACGCTTAAGGCGGGCTTTGTATACCCACGCTTCAGCCATTTGCCAAAATCGCCGAGGCTTTGGATAACAGGACCGTCATCTTGGCCATTGTACTCCCTTAAGATCCCGGCCCATGGTTTCCTCCTCTGAGCATTACGAGGATTATAACCCTTTCACGCCGCAACCGCAGAGCCCATGGTTTGCGGCTTCCATGCCCTTGCGCTATAGATCCGGTCTTGCGTATGATCTTCAACTGGTTCGTCGTGTAGGAGAACGTGGCGGAGCGTTATGCAGCCCTTGGTGGATCAGCCCCGTGGAGGTGTTTGGGTGGTGGACTTCCAGGATGAGTTTTCCCAAAGGGAACATGTGGTGGCCCGGAGGGTTTTAGTTACCGGCCATGTCCAGGGCGTGGGGTTTAGACGGTTTGTTCAGATGAAGGCCCTGGCCATGGGGGTGAGAGGCTTTGTGAGGAACGTGGGACTTGAGTCGGTGGAGGCCCTGTTGGTTGGGAAGCCGTCGGCGGTGGAGGCCCTTTGCGGGCTGATTGAGCAGGGGCCCCCCTGGGCCCGGGTGGAGCGTTTCGAGTGCCGGGAGGTACCGTTGGAAGCCGTGGGGGAGCAGGAGGGCTTTCGGGTGCTTCCCACGGTTGGAGAGGGGGAGTGAGTGTTGAACGGGGTCATAAGTTCCGTGGAGTCCAAGGGGGAGTTGCTTTTCGTGTCATTGGACCCCAACCCCTTTCACCTGGCCGGCGGAGGGCAGCCCGGCGGCAGGGGTTTTATAAGGGGGGACGGTTTCAACCTTGAGGTGGTGGATTGCCGCGGCAAGGCAGACGAGGCGGTTATAACCGCGAAGGTGCTTGAGGGATCGTTAGACCGTGTGGTGCCGGGGGCGGAGGTTCAAATCCAGGTGGACATTGAGTGGCGGGATTGGGTTGCTCGGATGCACTCCGGGGAGCACGCCTTGTCCAGGGCCTTGGAGAGGAACTTTCAGGGTCTCAGGGTCTTCAAGGTTAACATCGCCGATGAGGAGGGGTTAATAACCCTGGACTATCCGGAGGAACTTACGTGGGATAAGCTTTGGCTTGCGGAGGACGAGGCCAACTGGGTCATAGCTAGGGACCTAACGGTGCGGATAGAGGAGCTCAGCGGAGAGGATGCCTTGCGGGATGAGTCCCTCAAGGCCAACTGGGAGCGGTTGCAGATGGACATGCCGGACTTAGTTAGGGTGGTAAGTCTCGGCGATTACGATCGGGTGGCCTGTTGCGGTTTGCACGTGGAGCGGACGTCCCAGATCGGCGGGGTATTGGTGACCGGTTTTAAGGGGTCCCCTTCCCGATGGGAGGTCAGGTACACCGTGGAGCCAGTGAGGTCCCGACTGATCAACCGTTGGAGCCGGCTGGTACGCCGTTTCTCCAGGGACGTGGGTTGTCAGCCCGATGAGATAGAGAAGGTTTATATGAGCGCAAAGGAGGATGCAAAGTCCAAGGGAAAGCTGCTGGAGAGGCTTAGGCCCTTTCTAGTTTTCCCGATGAACGAGGTACGTCTTAAGGGGGTAAACATCTTCGTGATGGATCTCTTGTCCTTGGGGGATCTTCCGTCGGAGATGATGACCCATCCGCTAAGGGCCAAGGCGGCGGAGGATCCCAAGTGCATCGCCGTTGGGGTGTGTCTTAGCGGCGGGACAAATCGTTTTGCCATTTGCCGCGGTGGGGATGTGGCGCTGGACCTCTCCAAATGGCTTAAGGGGAACAGGGACCTTGGTCTTAAGGGGGGCGGTTCCCCCGATTGGGTGAGCGGGATCTTTGGGGATTTTAACCTGGATCTTTGGGTGGATAGGATGAGGGGAGAGTTGTAGTTGACGGATATTCTGCATCATCTGGTGGATTTTCTTGTGGGAACCATAGGCAAGATGGGGTACCCAGGGGTGGTGGGCCTCATGTTCTTGGAGTCCTCGTTCTTTCCTTTCCCAAGCGAGGTGGTGGTCCCCCCGGCGGGGTATCTGGCGAGCCTTGGAAGGATGAACCTATGGGCGGTTATAGCCTCCGGGATATTGGGGAGCCTTTTGGGGGCTTGGTTCAACTATTGGGTGGCGGTCAGGTTTGGGCGACCCTTCTTCGAGAGGTACGGACGTTACTTTGGGGTCACCCCGTCGGCCTTGGACAAGGCGGAGAGGTTCTTTGCCCGACACGGCCACGTGAGCACCTTCACCGGGCGGCTCCTGCCGGTCATAAGGCAGTACATATCCCTTCCCGCCGGGGTCTCCAGGATGTCCCTATGGTCCTTCTCCTTCTACACCGCCCTGGGTTCTGGCATATGGGTGGTGGTCCTTGCCCTGGCGGGGTATTGGTTCGGCAGCAACCAGGAAATGGTGCACAGGGCGGTGGGCCGGGCGTCCTTTGGGCTAATAGCCTTCGTCGCCCTCTTGGTAGCTGTGTACGTGGCCTTATCGATTAAGAAGGGCAAGAAGGAGGCTTCCTGATGGGCTTTGTGCGGTCCCTTGGGGCCTTGGCCGCAGGGGGCCTTATGTTGACCACCCTTATGGCCGCCGGGGCCGCTGGACTGGAGACACTCAAGGTACTGCCTCCGGAGAGGGGGATTTACCTTTCGGCACACCCCTACTCCGGTCCCTATGACGACGTCCTGATGGAGGAGGAGTTGGACCGCTTCGTGGCCCTTACCGGCAGGGGCATGGCATGGATGTACCTAAGCTGGAACTGGGACGGGGAGTCCAAGTTCCCGGCGGATCAGTGCAGGGCCCTGTGGAACAGGGGAATAGTTCCATTGATAGGGGTCATGCCCTGGTCCCAAAGGGTTCAGAACCGGCCGGAGTGGAAGATAAGCCTTAGGAGGATACTTGATGGGGTTTACGACCGTCAGATAGCGGAGGCGGCGAGGGAAGTGAGGGCCCTTGGCTTCCCGGTGATGATCACCTTCGGCCCCGAGGCGGACGGCGGGTGGTTCCCTTGGTCGGGGCGTTTTAACGGGGGGAGCGTGACCGACGGTTACGGGGACCTCAAGGTTCCGGACGGACCGGAGCGGTTCAGGGATGCCTTCAGGCGATTTGTAGGGATATTTGACGCCCAGGGGACCCGTAACGTGACGTGGGTCTTTCACCTGGCGGAGCGGCCTGGTCCCGATGCGCCTTGGAACCAGGGGAGGTTTTACTATCCCGGAGACCACGTGGTGGACTGGATGGGGGTGAGCCTTTACGGCCGGTTGGGCACTAGGCCCCTCAGGGGCATGGACGGCCTGTTGGATCGCGCCATCACGAGGCTAAGGGGCATATCCAGGTCGAAGCCTCTGGCCGTCCTTGAGTGGTCGGTGGCGGATGGGCCTGATATTAATAAGCCCCTTTGGATAGAGGATGCCTTCAGGGCTTTTCTTGCGGAACGGCACAGGGGGTTGAGGGCGGTGGCCTGGTGGGACAAGGCCCTTAAGCCCGATGGGTCCCCTTCGGGGCTGGACCTAGGTTCGTCGCCAAAATCCCAGGAGGCTTACCGCAGGTGGGCGGGGTTGGAGGACTTCGTAACCGTTCCAAGGATTGGTTCGCCCCCTAAAACTGTAGAATGAGCTAAGCCCGGGGCGTGGCGTCCCCGGGCTTGTTTTTTAACTTCAAGAACCTACCCCTTGCCAGGGGCTACAGGGCCTTAGATGCCTTCTTCCTCTCGTTGGGGTCCAGTATGGCCTTCCTTATCCTTATGGAGGAAGGGGTTATCTCCACCAGCTCGTCGTCGGCTATCCATTCCAGGGCCCCTTCCACGGTGAGCTGCTTGGGGGCGTTAAGGATGACCGTGGCGTCCTTGGTGGCGGAGCGATGGTTTGTTAGCTGCTTCTTCTTGGCTGGGTTGCAGGGCAGGTCGTTGCCCCTGGAGTGCTCCCCCACCACCATTCCGCAGTAGACCTCTTCCCCTGGGGATACGAAGAGGGTGCCCCGGACCTGCAGGTTTTCCAGTGCGTAGGATGTGGCCTGGCCGTCGTCAACGCTTATCATGGACCCCCTGGCGCGGCCGGATATCTCCCCCGCCCAGGGGGCGTGGCCGATGACCCGGCTGGACATGGTGCCAAGGCCCTTGGTGTCGGTGAGGAACTCGCCCCTGTAGCCTATGAGCCCCCTTGTGGGGATCACGTAGCTTAGCCTCACGGTGCCGGTGCCGTGGTTTTCCATGGAGACCATCTCTCCCTTGCGAAGCGCCAGCTTCTGGATCACCGTGCCCTGAAACTCCTCTGGCACGTCTATGGTGAGCTCCTCGACGGGCTCTTGCAGGTTGCCGTTGTCGTCCCTGGAGGTTATGACCTCGGGCCTTGAGACGCAGAACTCCATCCCTTCCCGGCGCATCTCCTCTATGAGGATGGCCAGGTGAAGCTCCCCCCTGCCGGATACCTTAAGGCCGTCGTGGCGTCCCGCGTCCTCCACCTTTAGGGCCACGTCGGTCTTGCTCTCCCGCTCAAGCCTTGCCTTGAGCTGCCTTAATGTCACCGCCTGTCCCTCCTTGCCGGCGAAGGGGCCGTTGTTGACGAGGAAGAACATGGATACGGTGGGTTCCTCCACGTCGAGGGGCGGAAGGGGGGACGATTGGGACTGGGTATCCATGAAGGTGTCCCCCAGGGCTATCTCGTCGGGGCCGGAGAACCAAACTATGTCTCCCGCGCCGGCTTCCTCCACCTCAACCCGTTCAAGCCCCTGGGTGACGAAGAGGTGCTCGCAGGATGTCTCCCCGGACCATATGGTCTGGAACTCCCCCCTTTGCCGGTCCGTCCAAGCCACCCTCACCTGGTTCAGCCTCTTGGAGCGTCTAATAGTTCCGCTTAGTATCTTGCCGCAGCCTATCTGTCCCAAGTAGTCGCTCCAGGCCAGGGTGCAGACCTGCATGAGGAAGTCGCCGTCGGGGTCCGCCTTGGGTGGGGGTACGAAACGGATTATGGTGTCGAAGAGGTCCTCCATGCCCTCCCTTGGGGAGTTAAGGTCCTTCACCACCCATCCGTTCAAGCCCGATCCGTACAGGATGGGGAAGTCGCACTGCTCGTCCGAGGCGCCTAGCTCCACGAAGAGGTCGAACGTCTTGTTGAGCGCCGCGGAGGGGTCCCCGTGTGGGCGGTCCACCTTGTTTACGATGACGATGGGACGAAGCCCCATCTTAAGGGCCCGGGACAGAACGTACCTGGTCTGTGGCATGGGGCCTTCAACGGCGTCCACCAGCAGCAGGGCGGAGTCCACCAGGGAGAGCACCCGTTCCACCTCGCCGGAGAAATCCGCGTGTCCTGGGGTGTCCACTATGTTTATCTTGTAGTCCCCCCAGGTTACGGTGCAGTGTTTGGCCTTTATGGTTATGCCCCTTTCCCTCTCCAGGTCGTTGCTGTCCATTATCCTCTCCGAAAGCCTGGCGTTTTCCCTGAAGGTCCTGGCGGCCTTGAAGATGGAGTCTATCAGCGTGGTCTTGCCGTGGTCTATGTGGGCTATTATGGCCACGTTTCTTATCATCTCATGGGGTTTCATCGTAGACATACCTTCTTTTCCTCTTTGATTTTGCCCTCTTTGGAGCGCAATTTACTAGAATACCACAAAAACCTTGAAGTTGTGCGGTCTTGGGGTGGGGGTGGTTTTTTGATGATTTATAGACGCATATTTGACGTTGATTGAGGTATGGTTTAGAATTTGCGGAAGATCCAAGACCTTCCAACAAGGAGGAGATCCGCATGCTGTCGAACCAGGACATAAGGCAGGCCATGACGGTCAGGTTGGACGAGATACCCGACGAGATACCCCCCTTTGAGCCCGGCATAAGGAGGGCCCCGGACAGGGGATTTACCTTGACGGAGGCTCAAACGGTGGTGGCGCTTAAAAACGCCCTGCGCTACATACCCGAGGAGTATCACGAGAAGCTAGCCCCGGAGTTCCTTAACGAGCTTATGACCCGGGGGCGCATATACGGCTATCGTTTCCGTCCCAAGGGCAGGATATGGGGCAAGCCCATAGATCAGTACGAGGGCCGCTGCATCGAGGGGAAGGCCTTCCAGGTGATGATAGACAACAACCTGGACTTTGAGGTGGCCCTGTATCCCTATGAGCTGGTCACCTACGGCGAGACCGGTCAGGTATGCCAGAACTGGATGCAGTACCGCCTGATAATGAAATACCTGCAGGTGATGACCCAGGACCAGACCCTGGTGATCCAGTCGGGGCATCCCCTGGGCCTTTTTAAGTCCCATCCGGAAGCTCCAAGGGTGATAATCACCAACGGTCTCATGGTGGGCATATACGACAACCCAAGCGACTGGCACCTGGCCACCCAGCTTGGGGTGGCCAACTACGGCCAGATGACCGCGGGTGGATGGATGTACATAGGTCCCCAGGGGATAGTGCACGGCACCTTCAACACCATCCTCAACGCCGGGAGGCTCAAGCTGGGCATAAGGGACGACGAGGATCTTAGAGGGCACCTCTTCATATCCTCCGGCCTTGGCGGCATGAGCGGGGCCCAGCCGAAGGCGGCGGAGATAGCCGGAGCGGTGGGAATAGTGGCGGAGGTGGATTACAGCAGGATAAAGACCAGGCTGGATCAGGGTTGGGTCAGCAAGTGCTCGTCCAACCTGGACGAGGTCTTCGCCTGGGCCAATGACGCTTTGTCCAAGAGGGAGCCCTTGTCCATCGCTTACCACGGCAACATAGTGGATCTTCTCCAGTACTGCGTCGATAGGAACGTAAAAGTTGAGCTCCTGTCCGATCAGACGTCCTGTCATGCGGTGTACGACGGCGGCTACTGCCCTCAGGGGTTGACCTTCGAGGAGAGGACGAAGCTTCTCAAGGAGGACAGGACCAGGTTCTGCGAACTGGTGGATCAGAGCCTGCGTAAGCACTTTGAGCTTATCAAGATACTCACCCAGCGGGGAGCTTACTTCTTCGACTACGGAAACTCCTTCCTCAAGGCGGTATTTGACGCCGGCGTCAAGGAGGTCTCCAAGAACGGCGTGGACGACAAGGACGGGTTCATATTCCCCTCCTACGTGGAGGACATAATGGGCCCCATGCTCTTCGACTACGGTTACGGTCCCTTCCGTTGGGTGTGTCTGTCCGGCCGTCCTGAGGATCTCCGCAAGACCGATCAGGCCGCCATGGAGTGCATAGATCCGAACCGCCGGGGCCAGGACCGGGATAACTGGGTCTGGATAAGGGACGCGGAGAAGAACAAGCTGGTGGTGGGAACCCAGGCCAGGATCCTCTATCAGGACGCGGAGGGTCGGGTCAGGATAGCCCTTAGGTTCAACGAGATGGTCCGCAAGGGAGAGGTGGGGCCCATAATGCTGGGCAGGGATCACCACGACGTGTCGGGGACCGACAGCCCCTTCCGGGAGACGGCGAACATAAAGGACGGCAGCAACATGATGGCGGAGATGGCCACCCACTGTTTCGCCGGCAACGCCGCCAGGGGTATGAGCCTCATAGCCCTACATAACGGGGGCGGGGTGGGCATAGGCAAGTCCATAAACGGAGGCTTCGGCCTGGTGCTGGATGGGTCCCATCGGGTGGACGAGATAATAAAGTCCGCCCTCTCCTGGGACGTCATGGGAGGCGTGGCCAGGCGGGCGTGGGCCAGAAACAGAAACGCCATAGAGGTGTCCAGGGAGTACAACTTGAAATCCGACGGCCGGGACCATATAACCCTTCCCTACGTGCCCAAGGAGGGGCTTGTGGAGGAGCTGGTAAGCAGAGCTTTCTCTGGGAAATAGACGGTAAAGCTTGTCCGGAGGAACGTGCAGGGATGGTAAAAGGGAGAGGGCTTGCCCTCTCCCTCCTTTTCTTTCAGCCTTTCGGCCTTTCGTCGCTTCCGTGGCTCAGGGTTCCAGGTTGTAGGTTAATCCCCCGGTGGCGCCTGGGTATCCTCCGACCACGAAGCGGTACTGCCCGGGCGGGAGCCTAAGCAGGGGATTGCCGCTGCTGTCCACCATGTACTTGCCAAGGGTGACGGAGTAGATGTTCTTCCCCAGCTTTTCGGAGTGGTACCCGGTGTTGGGGTCATCGTGCCTGAAGCTCACTATGACGGCGTTGCTGCCGTTGGGGACCGTGAACTCGCCGGGCACCAAAACGGCCTGGATGGAACCGCTGCCGGTGGTAACCGACGCGTAAACGGAATATGGACCCGATACCGCCTGCGAAGGTGAACCCAGGGCCAGCAGGATCAGCCCAAGGATTGCGCATAAACCCAAGATCCTTCTCATCCCCCTCAACCCCTTTCTTAATTATGTTAGGCCAGGAGTTGCTCGTTACCCCTTAGGTGCCTAGAGCTTTCCCCAAATGCTGTATTTGAACGAGTATCCTTCCGCCTCCGCCGCCCTTCTTACCGCCTCCCTAACCGCCTTGTGGTCGAAGGAGTAGGAGTACTTCTTGCCGAACAGGTCCGATTGCTCGTCTATGAACCCCTCGAGCCCATCGGTGCCGGATTTGGTGACCGTCTTCTTGAAGCTGAACCCCTGGGAGATGCCGTCAAGGTCCCCCGCTCCAAGGCCTGACTTCCGCTCCTCCAGCATCTCCGTGAAGGTTACCTGCTTTGAGGCTTCGTCCACCTTGAAGCGGGCGGTGTACCAAAGGCTCTGCTTCGAGAGGAACGCCTTTCTCTCCGCGATCATCACGTTAAGGCAGAACACATCTCCCTTTTTCTCGAACTTGCCGTTGACGCTGCTTATGGCATCCTGTGCGGCCTTTAGGATGTTCTCCCCTGACAATTGCATCACCCCTCTTTCGTCGGCTGAATTAAGGCCGTATCTTCTTAGCGGTGGGCTTGTACCTTGAGACCGTTAAGAGAGACCAGCTCGGCGTTGCCCTCCGCGCCGGGCCCAGTGTTAAGCCACCCCACGCCGGTGGTCTCGCTGCTCAGGTTGAGGAAGAAATAGGCCCCGGATCCGTCGCAGTCGAAGGTTATGTTGTTGCCCGGTAGCAGGTAAGACCTGTGGGTGAGCATTTTGACGTTGTAGGCGTATGAGCCTCCGGACTTGGGCTTGGGTATGTTTAGGCTCCCGGTGTAGGTATCCCCTGTCTTGGTCAGGATCAACATGCCCTTGCCTTGTGGGTACTCCAACAGCCAGGGGCCGGCGATCTCCAGTTCCCTAGCCCACGCAAGGCCCGGGAGGGCCGCCATTAGGAAAACCGCCAACAGCAACAACCCTAATCGACGCATGGCAATCCCCCCTTATCTTAGGATATCATCGCAACACTACATCTTGCTAAAACGAAAGTCAAGTCTCGTCCCCAGAGTTCCTCGCTCGGCAACCTTTTGCTATGATAATGGCTAAAAAAGACATTGAAGGGAGGTGCCATCCATGAGGATATACGGGGTGGTTGAGAGGACCGGTTATCAGATACCCGGCGAAGCGTCATACCTTTATGGGCTGTTAAGAGGGAAGGACAGGGACGTTCCCCCCGCCTGGTCCAACAGGGTGCCAGTCCCGGGGGACAGGGACATGGACGTGGTATACCAATACAGGGTTCTGGAGGGATGGCAGGGGGACGTCCCCGTGTCGATGACATACCTGGTGGCAAGGAGGAGCTACCGGGAGACGGAGGTGCTGTTTAGCGAGTATCCCTATGGGAGGGGGCAGTTCAGGCAGTGGCTTGCGTGATGGGAAATGGTAGGTTGCGCAGCGGAAGCTTTGGCGGAGGGCGCAGGATTCGAACCCGCGGTGGCAGTGCCACAACTGATTTCAAGTCAGCCGCCTTAGACCGCTCGGCCAGCCCTCCGCGCACGAAAGTGATTTTATCACAAAAGGGGCCGCTTCGCACCGACTTAACCTTGCTAAAAAGGACCATGGGGGTGGCCCTTGGGGCGTTATTGTCGCTCCTTCTCGTGCTAGGCTTCTTTGGCTCGTCTTGGGCGGCAGGTAACGGGGTGGCCATAAAGGGGTTTGAATGGTCCTATGACGCCTCCTCGGGGGTTGGCAGGGCCGCGGTCCGGGTGCAGAACCTGAGCGGCAACAGGATCTCCTCGCCCCGGGTGGCGGTGGTCCTGCTTGACTCGTTGGGCAACCAGATCTCAAGCGCCTGGGGAAGGCCCAAGGGGCCATACCTGCCTGCCAGGTCCACCGGCCAGTTTGTCGTGACCCTAAGAACCAGCTTGATACCCTCGGGGGTAAGAGTTATGCTGTTGGACGAGACGTGTGGAACCTGTGGGAAGTGAATTTGTGCTTGATGGTTAATGGATTGTAGGGATTCCCCTTGGCGTTTTGTTATGCCATGCGCCTTGGGGCCTAAAAAACTGAAGGAGGATGTCCTTTGATGCGGTCTAAGATGGAGTCCCTGATCTCGTCCGCCCGGACCGTGGCGATAGTCGGTGCTTCAAAGAGGGAGGAAAGGATGTCTAACCGGGTGCACCGGTACCTCAAGTCCAAGGGGTTCAAGGTGTATCCGGTGAACCCATCCATCAAGGGCGAGGAGGTAAACGGAGACCCTTGCCTTGGGGGTGTTCTGGAGCTGCCGGAGGATGTGGACGTGGTGGCCCTGTTCCTTTCTTCCGCTAATCAAGGGGATGTGATCCAAGACCTGGGGCAGATGAGGGTTAGGCCTGCGGTTTTCTTCCAGCCCGGGGCGGAGAACCCTGAGGGGGAGGAAACCCTTAGGGGACTTGGGTTTGAGGTGTTCGAGGGCTGTGTCATGGCGGTCCACATGTCCCTGAGCGGGGGTATCCTCTGATGTCCTTGCCGGTCCATGCCACTAAGGTAAGGGTTCGTTACAGCGAGACCGACCAGATGGGTATAGCGTATCACGCCAACTACCTGGTGTGGTTTGAGGTGGCTAGGGCGGCTTTTTGTGAAGCCCTGGGGGTATCTTACCGGGAGTGGGAGGAGAGGGGGATACTCCTTCCCGCTGTGGAGGTGCGCTGCAGGTATAAAAGGCCCGCCCACTACGACGACGTTATAACTGTGGAATGCGGTTTGAAGGATCTGCTGCCCCACAGCGTGACCTTTTCGTACCGCGTTCTGCTGGATCAAGCGCTTCTTGCGGAGGGGACAACGAAACACGGCATATGCGACAGGGAAGGGCGTTTGATAACCGGCGACAACCCTTTTTACCTCTGGCTTAAAAGGAGGATGAGCGGGTTGGAGGGGTAGGAGGCTTTTCTAGCCTCCACAAGTTAAATGGATGTACGTGGCGTCGCCTTGGGTTTAGCCTGGCGGAGGTCCTCGTGGCGCTTATGATAGCGTCGCTCCTGCTGGGGGGGTTAGCGCTTAGGATGTACGGCGGTTTCGCTTCGGACCCGGCGGATGACCGCTGCAGGGAGGCTGCGCTGGAGGCCTGCGAGTGGCTTAGATGCGTTCTTGTGAGGGCCAAGGAGGGCATGGAACCCTTTGTCCTTAAGGTCGCGCTGTCCTCCAGGACCGAGACGCTAAGGGTGTTCTGGCCTAGGCTTAACCGATGGGAGGCCTTTAATGCGGGGGGAAGGGGATTCTTCCTTGGGTCGGGGTACGGGGATCTCATAACCTATTACCCCCAGTGGCATACCTTCTCCCCCGGGGTGACCATAGGGGTTTACAACGCCCTAAGGGGTGGAACCCTTGTGGGCAATCTGGTGCTCACCCCCTTGGGGGCCGTGCGCTTGGATCTCATCCGTTAGGGCTTTTGGGGTTTTCGTGGATTTTGCGAAGCTGCGGAATTGCGGCTTGTTTTGGCGCAAGAAACGGAGGTTTTTAATTGTCGGAAGCGGAATTGACCAAGAGGACATACCGGGTATCGGGCATGACCTGCGCCACCTGTTCAAGGATGCTTCAGAAGGGGCTGTCGAAGGTGGAGGGGGTTAGTTTTGTCTCCGTAGACCTGGCCACCGAAACCGCCCTGGTGATATGCGACGGCGATGTATCGGATGAGGTGCTGATTGCCGCGGCGGAGAAGGCGGGGTACCCCATAGTTCCATTCTCAGAGGCGGTGGATTCAAATGAAGGCCAGCGTTACAGGGCATCGGTGCGGAATCTGCTCCTTGCGGCGGCCCTTTCCTTGCCGGTGTGGTGGAACATGTTTTACCACATGGTATTGCGCCGCCACGCCCCCCTTGGTCCCCTGGCGGAGGCGCTCTTAGCCTTCTTTGCCATATTCATCGGCGGAAGGACCATATTCCGCGGCGCTTGGATAGCCCTGTCCCATAGGCATGCCAACATGGACGTCCTGATAGGCATAGGCGCTGCGGCGGGCTCCCTGACTGGCTTCCTTGGCGCCATGTCCCACCATATCCCATCCTTTGCCGCCGTGGGGACCATGATGGTGGTGCTTCACCTGACGGGAAGGTTCATCGAGTCCAGGCTGCGGGACAGGGCCCTGAAGAAGGTTAGAAGCCTCATGGACATGAAGCCCCGGATGGCCAGGATTCTCGAGGAAGATCGGGAGGAGTTGGTCCCCGAGGAGTTCCTCAAGTCAGGCCAGACCATAAAGGTGCTTCCCGGGGAGCGGATACCGGTGGATGGGGTTGTCCTGGAGGGTATTTCAGGGGTCGACGAGTCCTTCATAACCGGAGAGTCCGACCTGCCATTGAGGGGCCCAGGAGACCCGGTGGTGAGCGGCTCCTTGAACCTTACCGGTCCTTTGACAATACGGGCCGAGAAGGTGGGGGATGAATCGTTTGTATCCCGGATGCTCCAGATGGTGAGGGAGTCCCAGGGGGCCAGGACCCCCATACAGGCCCTGGCGGACCGGGTAACCATGTACTTCGTGCCGGTGGTGATAGGCCTTGCGGTGGCTTCGGGAGTCCTTTGGGTGCTGGCGGAAGGCGGCATGGGCTACATCCGGGGGATGGTGCTCTCCTTCTTGGGCTTCAACGCACACTCTGTTATGTGGCCTTGGTTGTACGCCTCCATGGCCACCCTTGTCATCGCCTGCCCCTGCGCTTTGGGGCTTGCCACCCCCATGGCCCTCGCGGTGGCGTCGGGGGAAGCTTCCTCGGCCGGCGTGCTCATAAGGGATGGGGAGGCCTTTCAGGAGTTAAAGTCCGTGGGCGCGGTGGTCCTGGACAAGACCGGTACGTTGACCATGGGCCGCCCGGCGGTGGTTAGGTGGCAGATACCTGATTGGGCAGCGGGCCATGTCCTGTCCCTTGAGTCGTCGTCATCGCATCCCATAGCCAAGGCGGTGGCGGCGCATATCGCTTCCAGCTTTGCGGTTGAGGTCTTTGCGGTGGAGAACCCAAGGGAGGTTCCTGGCGAAGGGGTCTTTGGGGTCATAGACGGTGAGGATTGGTTCGTAGGTCGTCCTGAGGGTTCGAAATGGGCCAGCTGGGCTCAGGAGGGTTTGACCGTCGTGGAGGTTCGGAAGGGCGGTCAGGTGCTGGGGGCCATGGGACTTAAGGATCCCTTGCGAGAGGACAGCATGGAGGCCGTGAGGGCCCTCAAGGAAAGGGGCGTTGAGGTTATCATGGCCACCGGCGACTCTGAGGCGGTGGCCCGGCGGGTGGCGGAGGAGACGGGGATCGAAAGCTGGCGGGGAAGGATGAAGCCGGAGGACAAGCTGGGGTTGATACACTCCCTTCAGGCCCAGGGGCTTAAGGTGGCCATGGTGGGGGACGGCATCAACGACGCCGCGTCCCTCAAGGGGGCCAACGTGGGCATAGCCATGGGAAGCGGGTTGGATCTTGCCATCGACAGCGCCGACCTGGTGCTGGTAAGGCCCGGTCTTTCCGGGGTTGTAAGGGCCTTTGACATATCAAAGGGCCTTTCCAAGGTGATAGCCCAGAACTTGGCTGGGGCGTTCGGGTACAACCTCGTGTTCATACCCCTTGCCATGTTGGGCATAATGCACCCCATGTTGGCGGAGTTGGCCATGCTTTGCAGCTCCATTACCGTTATAATCAACTCGCTTAGGATAAGGTCGAGGGGATGACCTTTTATCGGGCCGTTGTGGGGTTGGTGTGTAACTCGACGTGTAATATGGGGGAGGTCTTAAGGAATGATCGCCATAGCAGTTGAGGACATGTCCTGCGGGCACTGCGTGGACCGCATATCCAAGGCCCTAAGAGCCGCGGGGATTGAGGGCTTTACCGTGGATCTTTCGTCAAAAAAAGTAACCATTGAGTCCGATGACCGGGGTATCCTTGAGAGGGCGATTGAAGCCATTAAGGAGGCTGGGTACGATTGCAAGGAGGGGGAGTGATACCCCCTTTTTTTTTGTTCTTGATATTAAATTTACGTGAAGGGGTGCGGCTTTTTGGATCTTAAGGGAGGAATGAGGCTTTTTGAGTCCTTGGGGTTCGAGCCATGGGAGTGGGGGGGTTTTAGCGGAGTTAAAAGAAGGGTTGCTTTCGTCAAGGACGGGCTTTTGGGGGAGGTGTGCCGCTATTATGCCTGGGACCACGTACTCTGGGGTGAGCTCAATGACCGCCACGTTGAGGAGATCCTGGCGTCCGCTCGTCCCATGTCCGACGTCATGACCCAGCGATTCCTCCTTTGGTCTTCCCTGAATTCGGATGGGAAGAGGAGGGTTCGTTCTTTTTCCTTTGGGTTAAGGGGTTTTGCGGAGGCCTGCCTGCTGGGGCCTGGCGTCAAGGCGCCAAGAGGTTTTGAGGATTTAGGCGCCATAGCCCTGTCCGCGTGGACGGGGAACTTTGAGGTGAAGGGGGGTGCTTAAAAAATAAAAAAGAAAGAGGGATGCCGTTATTGGGTTTTTGTTTAATTAAGCATCAAGAAGGTATCTTCCGTTGTGTGGTTTGTTGATGGGAAAGGAGTGACTAAGTTGCTTCTTGGGCTTTTGGTTTTCGCCATTGTCGTTTTTGCGGTTTGCTATCGCTTTTACGGTGGTAGGATGGCTAAGCTTTACGAGCTTGACCCCAATAAGGATACCCCTGCGGTGGTCCTTTGCGATGGAGTGGACTTCTGCCCTGCCCATCCGTCCGTGTTGCTGGGGCATCATTTCTCCTCCATAGCCGGGGCGGGGCCCATAGTGGGGCCCATAACCGCGTCCTCCATGTTCGGCTGGCTTCCGGCCTATATATGGTGTCTTGTGGGATCGGCGTTCGTGGGAGGCCCCCACGACATGGGCTCCCTGGTTGCCTCAATGAGGCACGATGGTAAGTCCGTGGGAGAGGTTGTGGACCGTTGGATAGGCCGTAGGGGCAAGGTGCTGTTCCTATGCTTTACCATACTGGCCCTGGTTTTGGTGGTGGCCGTTTTCCTTCAGCTGGCGGCGAACTCCTTTGCCGCCGACCCGGCGGTGGCGTTCTCCGGGATGCTGTACATACTCCTGGCCATGATATTTGGGGTCATGGTTTACCGCTACAGGGTGCCCCTTCTTTGGTCCACGGTGATCATGGTACCCATAGTCATATACGCCTGTTGGTACGGCAATGACGCCCAGTGGGTTCAGGACCTGTTCTCCCTTCCCGCGGAGACTTGGCGTTGGATATTGGCGGTCTACATATTCGCCGCTTCGGTCCTTCCCGTTTGGCTTCTCCTGCAGCCCAGGGACTACTTGGCGTCGTACTTCCTCTACTTCTCTGTGATCATAGGCGGCGTTGGAATGCTGCTTGGAAGGGGATCGGACTTCGCGGTTACCCTGCCTGCCTTCAAGGGTTTCGCAGCGGGCAACCAGTACCTTTGGCCCATGCTCTTCGTGGTTGTGGCGTGCGGTGCCATATCAGGCTTCCACTCCTTGGTTGGCAGCGGCACCACGTCCAAGCAGCTCCGGAAGGAGACCGACGCGGTGGCGGTGGGCTACGGCTCCATGCTCCTTGAAGGGGTGGTGGCGGTTATAGCCATAGGCACCGTGATGATAAGCGGCGTGGTGGACCAGGGAGGGCCGGTGGTCACCTACGCCAAGGGCTTTGGTAAGTTCGCGGGTCTTCTGGGCATCAATCCCAAGGTAGGCGTGTCGCTTGGGCTTTTGGCCATAAACTCCTTCATCCTGACCTCCCTTGACACCGCCACGAGGCTTACCAGGTATCAGATCCAGGAGCTCACCAACTACAAGGTGGATAAGTACAGCGCCACCCTTATAACCGTCATAGGCGCCCTGGTGCTGCTTCTGGTGAAGATCCACGGGGCGGACGGCAAGGAGGTGCCCGCTTGGGCCGCCATATGGCCGGTCTTTGGGGCATCTAACCAGATGGTGGCCGCCCTTGCCCTGCTGTCCGTATCGGTGTGGGTAGCCAAGGGCCTCAAGAAGGACAACTCGTTCCTCATGGTCCCCATGTGGTTCATGTTGGCCACCACCGTAGGAGCCCTTGCCATAATGATCAAGGATAACCTCATGCTGGCCACCCCTAACTACATCCTGGTGGTCCCGTCGGTCTTGCTCATGGTCTTGGCGATCCTCATGGTGAAGGAGGCCTTTGGAGCCCTTAAGAGGGACACCATTTGACCCATTGCCCCGGGCCCTGCCCGGGGCTTTCGTCATCTCTAGATAGCCGGTTCCACATGGTGGTTGACTTTGAGGGAGTATGGTATAAACTAAAATTGTTATAGATAAAAGCGGAGGGGGTGTGGGGATGTCGGTTTCTCTACCTCGAGAAGGCTTCCGGGACCTTTCCATCGTGATTTGTGGAGCCGCCGGCCAGGGGCTCCAGACCGTTGAGGTCATGGGAGCTAAGATGTTCAAGCGCCAGGGGTTTCACGTTTTTGCCACCAAGGAGTTCATGTCAAGGGTCCGGGGAGGTAGCAACTCCTCCCAGTTCAGGCTGTCCGATCTCCCGGTGGGAGCTCCGGTTGACCGGATTGACCTTATGATATGCATGAACCGGGGGATAAGGGACAACATCCGGGAGAGGATATCCTCCGATACCCTGGTATTGGGTGATCCTGACGAAATGGGAGACGAGGCCGCATCCCTGGGTGGTTCCTTCCTGCCCTTTCCTTTCTTGGCCTTAAGCCGGTCCGCCGGTTCCCCATCGTTTATCAGCTCAGTGGTCCTTGGCCTCATGGGAGCCATCGTAGGGGTTTCTGAGGACCTCCTCTGCGGGGAGGTGAAGTCCCGTTTCAGCCAAAAAGGTCAGGACCTCCTCGATGGGAACCTTAATGGGGCGTTGGCTGGCTACCGAGAGGGGTTAAGCCTGAAGGCAAGGGCTGGAATAGTCGTATCCCTTGATCCTAGGGGAGAGCTGGCGGATCGTCTCCTCCTGTCCGGCAACGAAGGGGTTTTCTTGGGCGCCCTCTCTGGAGGATGCGACTTCGTCACCGCCTATCCCATGTCCCCCGGCACAGGGGTGCTGCAGCTCATGGCGGCCCATGCTAAAAAGTTCGGTGTCATCGTGGAGCAGGCGGAGGACGAGATATGCGCCGCCAACATGGTTCTTGGGGCCTGGTACGCTGGCGGAAGGGCAATGACGACCACATCCGGCGGCGGCTTTGCTCTAATGTGCGAGGCGGTGAGCCTTTCGGGGGTTACCGAGGTCCCCATGGTAGTCCACATCGGCCAGCGTCCCGGTCCTGCCACGGGCATGGCCACCAGGACGGAGCAGGGGGACTTGAACCTGGCCCTTTACGCGGGTCACGGGGAGTTCCCAAGGGCCATCTTCGCACCGGGAGATCCGCTGGAGGCCTTCCACTGCGCGAGGCAAGCCTTTTACGTGGCGGATCGTTACCAGGTGCCGGTTTTCATCCTCACCGACCAGTATCTTCTGGATAGCTCATGGTCCCTGGAGCCCTTTGAGGTTGACTCGATCCTGTCCAATCAGGTGGTCACGACCTCCGGTGATTATGCAAGATACGAGATAACCGAGGACGGGATCTCCCCCAGGGGGATACCGGGTTTGGGTGATGGGCTCGTATGCGTGGACAGCCACGAGCACGACCGGACCGGCCACATGAAGGAGGACTTCAAGCTCAGGGTTCAAATGGTGAACAAGAGGCTTAAGAAGGCCGAGGGGCTTGAGTCCTGCGTTATGCCCCCGGTGGTTGGAGGGGACATTGATTCCCCGGTGGCGGTCATAGGGTGGGGATCAACCAAATGGATCATAGAGGAGGCCATAAGGTCATTGGGCGGAGGCATAGCTCAGGTACACCTTCCCCAGGTATGGCCCTTGCCTGTTAAGGAACTCAAACGCCTTCTTCCCGGTAAGAAGTTGATAACCCTGGAGGGCAACGCCACAGGCCAGCTGGATGGGCTTTTGAGGCTTAACAGCTTTGTATCCAGCCACAGGATTAACCACTATTCTGGGCTTCAGATGTCGGTTGAGCAGGCCGTGGCTTTAATAGGCGAAGCGATGGGGAGGTGACTTGTCATGGCGGTGGATCCAAAGGTATTCAACGTGCCCGGTGATAATTCCTGGTGTCCCGGTTGCGGCAATTTCCCCATATTGGACTGCCTTAAGGAGGCGGTGGCCCTTTCGGGCCTGACCCCCAAGGATGTGGTGGTGGTATCCGGGATAGGGCAGGCGGCCAAGCTGCCCCATTACTTCAGAAGCCACTTCTTCAACGGTCTTCACGGAAGGGCGCTGCCGGTTGCCACGGCGGTTCAGGCCTCCAACCCGGCCCTCAAGGTGATATGCGTTGGCGGCGATGGCGACATGTATGGAGAAGGGGGCAACCACTTCCTCCACGCCATAAGGCGAAACCCCAACCTTTTGCATTTGGTCCATAACAACATGGTGTATGGCCTTACCAAGGGGCAGGCATCCCCAACGAGTCCAAGGGGGATGGTAACCCCCGTTCAGGTGGAAGGGGTTTCATCGGAGCCCTTCAACCCGCTGGCGGTGGCCATATCCCTTGGAGCTTCCTTCGTGGCCAGGGTTTTCTGTGCGGACAAGGACATGATGGTAAATGTATTGACCGAGGCGCTGGCTGGGGAGGGGTATGCCCTGGTAGACGTCTTCCAGCCCTGCGTCTCTTTCAACAAGATAAATACCTATCAGTGGTTCCGCAGCAACACCGTCCCCATAGGGGATGACCATGATCCTTGCGATAAAAGCAAGGCCATGGAGCTGGCGTTTAGGGGAGCCCCGTACCCAGTGGGGGTGTTGTACAAAAAGCAGGGAACCCCATTCCACAGGACCCTGCCCCCTTACGCGGCTGGCGATTTAAGGCCCCTTTACGAGAGGCAAAGGAGCCCGGAGGAGCTGAACCGTTTCATAGGTTCTTACCGGTGATCTCTTAATGGAGTGGGCCGGTCAAGTTGTTTTCACCCCTTAGGGGCATGAAAAATAAAGACACGGTATAGGAGGAGATAGTCATGGCGGAGCTCGTTAAAGTTGGAGATTTGGTTAAGGATTTCACCCTCAAGGACCAGGACGGCAACGACGTCACCCTTTCTTCCTTTAAGGGGCGCAAGGTGCTTCTTTCCTTCCATCCATTGGCGTGGACTCCCATATGCAGGGATCAGATGAAGGCGTTGGACGACCTGTACCACAGGTTCCAGGAGAAGGGCGTGGAGCCATTGGGGCTCAGCGTTGACTCTATGTTCTGCAAGAAGGCCTGGGCGGACTCCATGGGGCTTAAGAACCTCAAGATCCTGGCCGACTTCTGGCCCCACGGTGAGGTGGCGGACTCTCTGGGTCTTTTCCGGGAGAAGAACGGCTTCTCCGAGCGGGCCAACGTCCTGGTTGACGAAGAAGGCAAGGTCCAGTGGATCAAGGTTTATGAGATAAAGACCCTTCCGGACTTTGAAGAGGTGCTCAACCTGTTGTAAACTACCCCTAAGGAAGGGGGGGGTCCCTTGAGGCGTTTCGCGAGTTTTGCGAGGACCGTGGCGGCTTTCTTGCTGCTTACGGGCATGGCGGGAGCTGCTTTTGCCCATCCGCCCGCAAAGGTGGACCTGTCTTATGACGGATCCAAGCTTTACGTAACGGTGATTCACGAGGTTTCGGAT